>JAGTRG010000061.1 GCA_018396435.1 Candidatus Bathyarchaeota archaeon | reverse complement strand
ATTTAGACGTGTACGTGACGGATACCGACAAACAAGGTGAAAAAATTTCAGCGCATATCACTGGACTTGCTGTGACCAAGACACCTGGCCGTATCGTTTTTGAAAATGCACAGGCAACTGTCATCAACACGGCTGGTTATCCTACTACTGGCAAGTATATTGACCTGATTGGCACCACGTTCAATGTTGAGGGTTTTATTACAGAACTCTCCATCGACCCTCCAGGTGGGTATATACATGCCAAGTGGTACTGGACCTAAATGAAAAAGCCATTCAAATTGGCTTTCCTCTTTTTTAAACGACGCTGGATACAGAGTGGTGAATTGTTCGGAAAGAAGGGAGTGTATGTCGAAATTCCGTTCTACTTTCTATAAGAACAGCATAGTCCACATTCAAACAGGATGTCTAACTCTGAAATTTCACTCTTAAAAAGAAAGTGAAAGTTTGCAGGTGACTTCTCATAGTGTTTCCGGCAAGACTCTTCAATCACGGTTTGCTTTCACAACGCATATTTATTTGGAGATAAGTATCTTAAAATTTAATCAAGCAGTTATATCCTTTAAGGGTGAGAGGCGGCCTAGCATGATTAAGGTTGGATGCTGCGGTTTTCCCATCTCGCAAACAAAATATTATGAGATTTTCAGCCTTGTTGAGTTAAACAGCACCTTCTATAAATATCCGACCCCATTAACAGCTCAGAAATGGCGGTCCAAGGCACCAGAGAATTTCGAATTCACGGTTAAAGCGCATCAGGATATAAGTCACAAATATAGGTTAAGGATTGAACAATCTAAAGATCCCTTTGAGAGAATTAAGCAGATATGCCGCATTCTAAATGCTAAAATAATACTTATACAAACTCCAGCCAGCTTCAGCATAAAGGAGTTGGAAAAAGCAGGGGAATTTTTCCGGAAAATAAACCGTGAAGATTTCATTTTGGTCTGGGAAACTCGGGGCACATCCTGGGAAAGCGAAGAGAGCTATAAAAGACTTAAGGATGTTTTGGGCGAATTAAATGTTACGCATGTAACTGACCCGTTTAAGCTGATGCCTGCGTTCATATCTGACCTAGCCTATTTCCGGCTGCATGGGCTTGGCGAGCGCATGTACTATTACCAATACACTAACGATGAGCTTAGAAGGCTCTATGAAATAGCTAGGGAATTTGAGGGTTTAGAGATGGGCGTTTACGTTCTATTCAACAACCTATCTATGTTTGAGGATGCAAAACGCTTCGCATTCTTCTTAGAAAACAAATGTTTCCCGCCATTGACTGGAACATTTGGTTTGGACTCCATTAAATCCATGCTTAGCAAAGCGCGTTACCCAGCTAATAGAAACTTGTTAATTGATAAAATTGGCTGGAGACTCATTGAGCTTAAAGAGGGGAAACAAGTCAGGCTGAGCACCCTGCTGGATGCTATACCTGCAAAAACATACAGAAGCCTAGATGAAATAATGGAGGAAATAAAGGCTAGGACTGTTCTATAGCAACCTTATTCCAACTTCAAAGTGGAAAATGTTAACGTAAGAAATAAATAGTGTTTTTATCAAAGATTAAATTGTGATGGATTTTGGGATTAAACAGTTTAGTGGAGTCTGTCATGAGAAGCCCTCCTGTTACAGCGTTATTCTCCGATAGCGTCTCCTCAATCATTGACAAGATGATTGTAAACAACATTGGCGCCATTATAGTTATAAGTGGAGGCAACCCTATTGGGATAATAACGGAGAGAGATATCGTTGAGAAGGTGGCTAAAGCCAATAGGGATCCGGGTAAGATCCGCGCCGAAGAAATAATGTCCTCGCCTCTAATATCGATTGAGGCGGATAAAACTATAAAGGACGCCTTAATCCTAATGCGCGAGAGAAAAATAAGGAGATTGGGAGTTACGAGAAAAGGGAGACTTATTGGCATAGTGACTGAAAGAAGAGTCTTGGATGCTTTAGCGGTCCGCTAAATATTCCTTCTTTTTTATCGGGGGTGATTTCCATCGAGCTCAGATATAAACCGGAGTCTTTAAGGGTCATAATCCCTGTTGGTGGAGTAGCTAAAAGACTTATGCCGCTTACCGCTGAGGTTTCTAAGGCATGCATTAGGCTTGTAAACCTGCCACTTATTGAAATTTCGCTTTTAACCCTCGCTAGACAAGGTGTGAAAAACTTTATTTTTGGAGTTAAGGGATACACGAATTATAAAAGCCTGCATGATCATTTTGAATCCGGTATAGGTTTCTCATCTAAATACGGCATCAGCCCAAGGGTTCACATAAAATATCAGCCAAACATTGACGATTGCGGAAGCGCCGACTCAGCCCGCATAAACATGGAATATTATGATATTAATGACCCGGTTTTCGCCGTTCAAGGCGACAACATATTCGACATTGATCTAGAAAGCATGGTTGAGTTTCACTGCGAGAAAAACGCTTTCCTAACAATTGGGCTTATGCCGGTCTCCGACGTCAGCGGTTATGGCGTGGCTAAAATCGACAAAGACATGCGCATATCAAGCTTCGTTGAGAAGCCAAGTCCAAAAGAGGCGCCGTCAAACCTAGCTAACACCGGACTATACTTATTCAGCCCTAAAGTTAGAGAAGTCTTTAGGGAGAAAAGGGTTCAGGAGATGATATATAAAAGCGGACGCCTAGACTTCGGCTATGATTTTATACCATATCTTATAGAAACCGGCAGGCCTGTTTATGGCTACGTCCTAAAGGGCGTTTGGTATGACGTTGGAACCCCTGAAAGATATTTGGAGGCTATGGGTGGAATATTGCATGGTAAATTGAAGGCCCTACAGGATTTCGGCGGCAGAATATCTGAAGATGCAAAGGTATGGGTGCAGGGGGAGAGTTTAGAGGCTCGACGTAGAAAAGAGGAAATTATTAAAAAAATAGAAGAAGGAAGAATCGAGGTTGAGGGAGCTGTTCTGATTGGGAGACACTGCGAAATCTCGGACGGCGTCAGAATAGTGAATTCATGCATAGACAACTATACGAGGATAGGAAAAAACGTTGTTATAGAGGGGTCAGCCATAATGGACAGATCTATAATAGGCGATAATGCTGAAATAAAAAACAGCATAATTGGTAGGCATACTGTTATACTCTCCAAGTCCACGGAGAAGACAAAGATACTTGATACCTCAGTCATAGCTGATGATGTTATTATGGAAGCCGGTTGTGAACTTGTCTCTACGAAGATTTATCCGCATAAACAGTTATCTAGGCAGTCACTATACGGCAAAATCATATTTTAAAAATTTACTTACCATTAAATATTAATCGCATATTGGTCGCTTACTGCTGGTTTATAGACGTCATCCCCAAAGAATTTTGCATATATCTTCAGTTTCTTATTCCATCTGAGAGCCTTGCTTTTTACGTCGCTTATAGTAAAGACTCCATTCTTTGATGTTACTCCGTACGCAATGAGATCGTCTTTTCTAAGGGTTCTCACATCATATATGCCTATTTTACCCCCTTCTATGCCCTCCCCGTTTTCAGCGCTTATAAGCCTGCCAGTTACGGTTAATCCCGGGTTTAATGTTACGCTGTCTAAGGGCTCATTCATGATTAGAACGGCGTTTCTTCTAGAAGCATATAGCCTAGGAGGAAAACCTTTAGGCTGACTGTATACTCTCTCATTCTCTATTGAGATCTCATAGTGATATCCGGATTCGTAAGTTGGCTTGAAGGGCACGGTTATCTTTCCAGCGGAAAGAGGTGGCAGTGTCACGATGTGCTTGTCTCGCTTCACGTATCTGTCGAGTAGAAAATTATTGTCTTTGTAAATTGTAACCTTTACTAGGCTTGTTATCCTCTGCTTTCTCATCGGATTCTCAACCATCACCTCTACTTGGACATCATCGTAAACGAAGCATTGGTAGATCGTTTCACCGTTTAAGTCGGTCCATCTGGAGGATTTATATTGGAGGGTTGGCTCACTCAATTGTATCACCGGATGGCAATGAGAAAAAGGTCTGTGTTTCAGGGTTAATCTTAGGGCAGGTAAGCGTATATTAGGGAGCATATTACGGCCAGTAGAGCGCCTATGAGACCCCATAAAGCCCATTCTGACATAAATATTTGCGGGAAATTCTCAAGCATGAATGGTAGAGCCTTGTAATATATTATGTTAGCCGCTACTCCCAATAAAAAGCCTATAATTCCAATTACCAAGAGGGCTATTGCCATTTTAGTTCTTTGACCCATATTCCTCCCTCACTCAAGCATTGAGCTAATCTGATCTCTCGCCGGTTGCCTCCGGCGTCTTCGGAACTACAATCTCTGGGAATTTCTCCTTCATTCTCTCCTCAACTATAAGCGCGGCTTCACTGATTATCTTCTGCGCCTCCTCACTTGTCGGCTCGAAACTGAAGCCGGCTTCAAGCGGCTGACCTGACTCCAGCATTATCTCGTCCAGCATGCCCATTATGGCATTTAGTTCATGTTCAGCGTTAGGCATAATGCCGGATATGCTAATACGCACATCTTTAAGAACCTCTATGGCTGGAGATATGACGGCTGTTATATTGCCCAGCTGAGTGATTGTGCTAAGTCTTAGAGCGACTCTTTCAAGAGCCAGTTTGGCATTAGACATAAGGTTTATTGTTTTCCGCAGCTCAGCGAGCTCATTAGCGTACATTGTTGCCCTTTTAACATCATGTTCAGAGTAAGCATCCACAACCTTAGAGAATAGCAACTTATCCCTCTGAATTAAGCCATTTATCGCAGATTCAAGCATCTGAGATTGGGATTCTATGCGTTTGGCGGCAAGTGTAATTTTTTGTCTTAGGGGTTGCTGTGGCCTCATCATACTCAATATGTTGCTTCCTGTTCCCTCCCACTCTTTGCTGAATTTAGACATTCAGATCACAAGCATTGATTACTCCTAAAAACGTATTTGAAACTTCTTATCATCAATATATTTACATGGTTATTATGTTGGCTGCACGGTCGCTTAAAGATGGATAAATCCTTATTTTAAACTTTTTTTACTCTTTTTTGAGTAAATACTCTTAAATAGGTATTACCAGTAGACTATTTCTAATGGTGGTTTCCTTGCAGTTGGGGATAGTTGTTTCGGAGTTGAACGCTGTATTTATGGAGAGGGTGCTGGAGTTTGCAAAGCAGCAGGCTACACCCCTCAATGTCAAAATCTTTTATGTGTGCCGTGTCCCTGGATGTTATGAAGCCCCCTGATGGTGAAGGAGCTTTTGTCGAAAGATGATGTGGACGCTGTTATTGTTTTAGGCTCCATTGTCAAGGAGACATCACTCGAGGAATACATCTTCAGCCAGCTTATGGAGAAACTCATGGATCTCTCATTGGAATTTGGCAAGCCTGTGTCTCTAGGCGTACCCGGCCCAGGAATATACTGGAGTGATGTGGTACGCGAGGCTGGCGCTGAAGCCTATGCGAGGATGGCGGTGGAGGCTGCTGTTAAAATGGTGAAACGCATGGAAACGCTTCAGAGTGCAAAGCCTTCAACATACCCTTTGGAGGTCAAGTAGAATATGAGTGGATACGCGAAGAGTGTTGTGGCTGCCTACGTAATCGTGTTTTCGGCATTAGCCATAGCCCTCACTTTCAGCAGGGCTGAGATTCCATATCTGCTTCTGCCATACCTGAAGTTCGACTTCACAGAGATACCAGTCATGCTGGCGCTCATGTTGGGAGGCCTTGTTCCAGGCTTAATTACGGAGGTTATCCACTGGATCGGGCTTTCCATAGCGCGGGGCTGGGTTCTAGGTCCGTTGATGAAGTTCTTGGCTGTTGTTCCCATGGTTTTGGGCTTTTGGCTGGGAATAAGAATTTGCAAGAAAAGGTGGACGGTAAAATCCATCGGGGCGGCGTTTCTACTCGGAATCATCGTTAGAGTTGTAGTGTGCTCTATCACTAACACTATTGTCCTACTAGTTGTTGCACCTGAATTCCTAAGGTTCTCAGAATATTGCCTAAAAGCCGTGAGAATAATTGTGGCCTCCACGAGCGATGTATTATTGTGGACTTTAGCCCTCAACGGCATATTTAATGCGCTACACGTTTTCTTATCATCCACGATTGCAGTGGTGCTGTTCAGAGCGGCGGCGAAAAGGCTTCCAAGCATAGCTGAAAAGGCTTGGCTCTCGCCTAAGGCTGGATGACTCTGTTCCCAATCGCTATCAAGGAGCATCTCAAAACCTACATGCGGTTTAGGCTTCATTATTTTGGGTTTAGAATATGTTCGCTAGAAATCCGCAACACGGTCTTAATTTTATTCTGCTTCCATAAGGATTTTGGCTAGGCGAATAGCATCTTCAACGTTTTTCATTAAAGTGTTGGTTACTGTGACTTTTATTCCAAGGTTTTCTATGCGTTTTTTATGGGCGATGTCAACTTCATCGATTATGAGGTGTTTTAGGAGCTTCCCGTAGAATTTGGCTACTCCGTATGCTGAGGCTTCATAGCCCATGCTTGCCATAACCCTGTCCGCAGGCCCCTTAAGCGCTTTTCCTCCAACAATTGGGCTGATGCCTATAATCGGCGCCATTGAGGCTTCCAAAGCCTTTCTTATGGCTGAAATTGAAAGTATTGGAGCAATACTTAATAGTGGGTTGCTTGGGCATATTATTATGCGTTCAGCCATGTTTATGGCTTCGATTATACCTGGTGCTGGTTTGGCTTTTTTCGCTCCTTCAAAAATCACGTCCGTCACGGTGTCCATGGTTCCTCTCTTAACGAAGTATTCCTGAAAGTCGAGGAGCAATTCGCCTGCCTGAACCTTTGTACGCACCTTGTCATCGCTCATCGGCATAAGCTTAGCCTTAACTCCAAGCATTTTACACAGCTGAGCTGTAGCTTGGGAAAGCGTGTAGCCTTCCCTCAACATTTTGGTTCTTATGATGTGTATGGCTAGGTCTCTGTCGCCAAGGTTAAACCATGTTTCAAACCCAAGCCTTCCAAGCATTTCAAGGCAGTGGAAGGTGTCGCCTGCAACACCCCAGCCCTTCTCTTCGTCAACAATCCCGGCCAGAGTATACATTATTATATCTAGGTCTGGGCTTATGTGTAAGCCGTAGAGCTCAACATCGTCGCCTACATTGCCAACTATCAAAAGGTTTTGCGGAGGAATAATCCTTACAAGCCCCCGCAAAAATTTTGCTGCTCCAACACCGCCAGCTAAGGCTACAACTCCCACACAAACTCACCTTTACACGCGATATTTATTATTATTTTTATTATCTATTATCAGCAT
>JAGTRG010000060.1 GCA_018396435.1 Candidatus Bathyarchaeota archaeon | reverse complement strand
TACTATAAGCGCCAAATTCCCCGAGAAAAAGAGGAATATTATTATGTCTGGCAGCCCATCTAACAGCGATATCAAGTTCATCCGTAATCTGCTTTCTCTCAGCTTCAGTTCCAATCCATCTTCTTCCCACAGGAGGTGAAGGCGAAACCCACTCTGCTCCCTGATGGGTGAACTCGAAAGGCGTATAGAAATGAAATGTAACTATTATGTTCTCGTCGTTGGCTGGGATCGCGAGATCCTCAAGTCTATAGACACTATTCCAATCAACCGGCCCAAATATTACTTTCCTATCCGGATTTGTCTCCCTTATAACTTTCAACGCATCCTGAATTAGCCCATTCCATAAGCTGCTTGTTAAGTTTCCATGAGGCTCATTAAGCAGCTCAAAATATAGTGCATCAGGATAATCTTTATAGCGCTCAGATATTTGTTTCCAAAGCGATATGAAACGATCCCTATGCTCATTCGGTTTCTCCATAATCTCCTCATAATGATGAATATTTATGATCGTGATAAGGTTCTGTTCTAAAGATTTATTCACAACCCAATCTACCCTTCTAAAGAATCTATCATCAATTTTATAGGGTGGATCGATATCCGCATGACTAGACCACCTTATTGGAATCCTGACCGTGTCAAAACCAGCTTTCCTTATTATCTCAAAATACTCGTCTTTAATAACTACTCCCCAATCCCCTTCGTTAGGAGCTTCTAAAGCATTTCCAATATTTATTCCTCTGTACATTTCCACCTTTAAATTACCTTCATTGACTTGAATATTATGAGCTAGCCATGTTTGGTAAGCGCCTCCCCTCGCCTGCATAATCAGTTGAGCTGAAATTAAAATTGGAATAAAGAATGCAAATATTCTTTTATACACAAGTACGAGCATTCTTCCCAACTCCATTTAAAATCATAATCTCCTTTTCATCCAATAAATCTTCCTTTAAGACATGCATGTTTCTTTCAACTGTGCACTTGACTTGATGCTGAAATACTATCAACAGGGACAATAATTAGGACCAAAATTAATTTCAAAAATTTTGATACTTGCAGAATATACATGGTTAACATTATGAACCATCAATAACACAACAACAGGAGAAACTCCTCCATCAGATCATTGTGAGAATGGAAAAATGCATTAAAAACTGTTACGCAGCAAGATAAAGCCCTCTTTGATCTTTGAAATTTTTTGAAAAAGATTTATTATTTTGTTAAGGTAAATTTTTCATCCAAAAAGAGGCTTAAAAAATGTCTCAATTAAACGAAGAGCTAATTAAGATAGTAAACGTGTCCATGCCTTTTCCAGCAGAAGTTATAGCGGCTTACTCACGCCTAGGCATGGTCTTTACTAGCGGCGAATTGGCTAGGGAGGCTAAGATTCCAAGGTCAACCGCAAAATTTTACGTGCGTAAAATGCTTGAAATGCGCATGATATCCAAGGTTCCATATAAAAAGAAATATCAAAAATATGCAAATGCAAAAAACTTTTCAGATTGGCTGATAGATCTCATAAAGTTAGCTATAAGGCCTCTTGAAGAGAAGGAATAGTACAATAATTTAAAGCGTGGGGCGCTTATTGTCACTAAGAGAACTTGCGGCGAAAAGTAAACGAAAAGGAAGACGCGGCAGACTCCTAACAATTAAGGAAATTAAGCGCATAAAGAAGCGCGGTTATCAAGCTGAGAGAGACCTCGTAAAGAAACTCCGCGAGATAGGTTTCAAGTCTACTAGGATTCCAGTCTCAGCGCCAAGCAGCGAACCCCTGCCGGACGTGTTTGCCACAAAAGGCAAATGCATAATAGCTTTTGAAGTGAAAGCCCCAAATGCTGAAAGAGCCTACTTTCCAAAAGATCAAATAAAAAAGTTATTCGACTTTCTAAGCATGTTTGAAGCTTACACAACAAAGATAGCTGTAATAAGCGCAAAATTTCCTTACAGATGGGTTTTTAAACAAGTGGATAAAATCGATGATTACTCAATACAAAAGGATGAAAAGAGCAACATAAGGCTTGAGGCTGTGAAATGATGGATACACTTTCAGTCCAAAACTCAGACATAGCATAATTCATGAAGCCTCTGAAAATAAAAATGCTTTCTAGAGCAGTTCGCTCTTCACCCCTCACCATTAGCAATAAGATGGCCAGAAAAAATGTACCAAAAATTCTTTCAATATGGCTTCTGTGAAAATCTGAGCATGCCGAGGACAGAAAAATTGTCCATCTAAAATTTGGAATAAAGCCTATTAGTTCCCTTCGTTTCTATTAGATTTTCAGGAGATGAAAATCTGTTGAGTGCTAAAAGTATTGGTTTAATTGTTAATCCGATAGCTGGCATGGGCGGATCAGTAGGGTTAAAGGGAACAGATGGCAGAGAAATACTGAATAAGGCTCTGGCTCTTGGGGCCAAGCCAATTGCACCTAGAAGGACTGAAGATTTTCTTTCACGCTTGAAATCTTTAGATGGAAAAATTAATTTTTTAGTTGGAGCTGGACTAATGGGAGAGATTGAATCGAAAAATGTTGGTCTTAAACATTTGGCTATAGGCCAATATAAAGATGAAACGACTGCTGAAGATACAAAAGTAATTGCTAAACTCATGATGGAAAAAGGCATTAACCTACTTGTTTTCTGTGGCGGCGATGGAACAGCAAGGGATATAATGGACGTCGTGGGGACTAATGTGCCAGTCATAGGTGTACCAAGCGGCGTTAAAATGCACAGCGCCGTATTTGCAATAAACCCGGAATCAGCAGCAAGCATAGTTACCAGGTTTATACTTGAGGGGTTGCCGCTGAGGGAAGCAGAGGTAATGGATGTTGATGAGGAAGCCTTTAGAAGCGGGCTTCTGTCAGCCAAACTCTATGGCTATATGCTTGTACCATACGAGCCGGAGTTAATTCAAGGAACAAAAGTTGCCAGCTACATGACTGATGATGAATTGCGCAATCAAGCAGCGATTGCAGTATATGTGATTGAGAAGATTATGGAGCCAGACACCATATACATTCTTGGGCCTGGAACAACTGTGCGTACAATCACGGATCTCTTAGATGAGAAGAAAACCCTACTAGGAGTCGATCTACTTTGTAATGGCAAAATAATAGAGCATGATGTAAATGAAGCAAAGATCTTGGAAATGATTCGCGGCAAAAAAGCAAAAATAATAGTAACACCGATAGGTGGACAAGGCTTCATATTTGGAAGAGGCAACCAGCAGATAAGTTCCACAGTGATTAAAGAAGTTGGTGTTGAAAACATAATTGTCATAGCCACAAAACAGAAGCTGAGAGGCTTAAAGAAATTAAGGGTTGATACTGGCGAGGCGGAAATAGACCGGAAATTAAGAGGCTACATCAAGGTAATAATTGATTACGGCGAGGAACTTGTGATGCTGGTAGAGTAGAATTTTTTATTTTTTACTGATGGATGAAAAATTAGGCCATTTATGAAGTAAGCAATGATTAATATTTTAATTTTTATTATGGACAATTTAATAATCCCAAAAATACAATTTTCTCCTGAGGCTTAGCCAAGCAATGGTTTGAAAGCTACGAGAGAATGCTCCAATAAGTTCTGAAAAAGGGGATTTCGCTGCTCAATTTATCTCATTTTCGTTTAGCTCAATTTTTGATCCGAAAATAAGCAGAAATTTTTCTTCTTTAGATCAAAAATTAAAATAGATACTTTAAATGTCCATTTATGAAAAGAACCTTTTCTTCACGTACCTTCCCCTCATGTTTATGTAGAAGCCGCATTTTGTGCATCTGTTATCTTCAGTAATTGCATAGCGTAAAACCTTGAACCCATAACGTTTTAT
This sequence comes from Candidatus Bathyarchaeota archaeon, assembly GCA_018396435.1. Lineage (GTDB taxonomy): Archaea > Thermoproteota > Bathyarchaeia > Bathyarchaeales > DTEX01 > DTEX01. Next base: position 3,441 of record JAGTRG010000060.1, on the reverse strand, counting down.
AAGTGTCTCCCGACAGTTTGGGCAGTAAGTATTTTCATACTTATGCCCCGGAACATTGCCTACGTAAGGATATAGAACACCGGACTTCTTCGCCATTTCATAAGCTCTCTCCAAAGTTTCTATTTTCGTTGCCGGATTATCAAACTTGTACGCGGGATAATATCTTGTGAAATGTAAAGGCGTCTCCGGGCCTGCCTCCTTAAGAGATCTCTCAATTATTGATCTTAAGCAATCTACATCGTCATTCACGCCAGTAACAACTAGGTTCACAAGTTCAACGTGAAAATCCATCCTCCTCGCTTCCCTAATATTTCTCCAAACCTTCTCGGAATCTATTCCGCCGCAGAATTTTTCATAGACTTCTGAGTCGCCCTTAATGTCAATTTTTAATCCATCCATACCCGACTTGCGGAGAGCCTTCAAAGCCTCAAGCGTCATATAACCATTTGAAACATAGCATGCATATAGTCCCTGAGCGCGCCCAATTTTAAACAGGTCGATATTCCAATCTGTAAGAAGAGTTGGCTCCTGAAAACTAGAGCATAATCCTTCATCACCTTTACGAACGGTCAATTCAACGATCTCTTCAGGTGTGTAATAACTAATGTGGTCTAGGTTTGGAATAATCTTTGATAGGTTCCAGTTCTGGCACCACGGGCAGTCGAAATTGCATGACCATGTTGAAAAAGTAAGTGCCGTTGAACCCGGCCAATAATGGAAGAATGGCTTAATCTCTATCGGTCTGCTTTCCACCGCGCTGAGAGCGCCATAAACTAAAGTGTAAACCTTGCCGCCAATATTAATTCTGGTTTTACAAAAGCCTAAACTGTTCGGCGGGATCTCGCATCTTCTTTCGCAAAGCGTGCATTTAACTTTATAATCTGCAACTCTCTCATAAAATATTGACTCGCGAATATTAGGCAGATGCAACGGTTTTCCCAAGATCATGCCTCAATATTCGTTGTAATAAACAAAAATAATAAAGTTCCGTAAATAACAATGCTTATACTGGAAGTGAACAGAAACAATGCGTATGCTCGGTTATGGGTGAAATATTAATGAAAGTTAAGATAAAGAATGCAGAAGAAATTTTAAGCAATGCCTCAACGGACATCGACCGTGAAGCGAGAAGAATAGCTCTAAATGCTATCGAGAGGGCTCTTGAATCAGTAGATCCAAAAGAGCTCGTTCGCTCGAGAGTTAAATTGTTGAATAATAAATTAATTATAAACAACAATATCTTCGATTTAAAATCATTTAGGAGAATATTCGTGGTTGGCGGCGGAAAAGCAAGTGGATATATGGCTGAAGCTCTGGAAGAAATTTTCAATGGACGAATAGAGGATGGGATAGTTGTTGTCCCGCATGGAACGGCGGAGAGATTTAAAACGGAAATAATAAGGTTTCATGAAGCAAGCCACCCTATCCCCGATCAGAGCAGCGTTGAGGGCGCAAGAAAAATCTTAGATCTAGCGAAAGAGGCTAACGAAAACGATCTAGTCCTGTGCCTAATTTCCGGAGGGGGATCAAGCCTAATGGCTTACCCACGTGAAGGCATATCCCTTGAAGATAAGAGAAGGACCACCGATGTTTTGCTTAAATGCGGAGCGACAATTAACGAAATAAACACTGTAAGAAAGCATCTGTCAAAGTTTAAGGGCGGACAGCTTGCAAGGAGCGCCCATCCAGCAACGCTCATCAGCCTATTACTTTCAGACGTTGTCGGCGACCCATTAGATGTCATAGCTTCTGGACCAACAGCTCCTGATACAACAACGTTTAAGGATGCAGTTAATGTGCTGAAGAAGTATAATGTTTGGAATGTGGTTCCAGAATCTGTAAGAACTCTTCTTTCGGATGGAGAAAAAGGTTTAATTGAAGAGACGCCGAAAAGCAGCGATCCATCGTTTAAAAAGGTTTACAATTATGTTATAGGAAATAATAGAATCGCATGCATTGCGGCTTTGAATGAGTTGAAGAGGGCTGGTTTAAATACGATTCTGTTGACATCGCAAATTGAGGGTGAAGCGCGAAATGTTGGTTTGATGATAGGAGCCGTAGCAAAAGAAATAGCCTCGTCAAATAATCCAATTCAGCGCCCGGCAGGACTAGTTATTGGAGGGGAAACAACGGTCACTGTGATAGGAAAGGGAATTGGGGGCAGAAATCAGGAAATATGTTTAGCATCAGCGCTAAGAATAAGTGGATTAAAGGGCGTGGCGGTGGCTTCGATCAGCACGGATGGTATTGATGGACCTACGGATGCTGCCGGAGCGATTGTAGATGGTAACACCATCTTCAACTCGGGGTTAAAGGGTCTTGACGCAGAGAAATATTTGAATAATAATGATTCCTACTCATTCTTTAAGAGGATGGGCAACTTAGTTTACACAGGTCCCACTGGAACAAATGTGAATGATATCTCAATTTTAGTAGTGTTATAATTATTTTTCAAAAATTAGGCTTATCCTCTCTTCCTTAGGTTTCTCCTCAACATGCCAATTAAGGGTGTAGCCTCCTAAATATGAACCGCCGATGGACGTGAGCAGGGGTATAAGTATGCCCTTCAAGACATGCTCCATTCCCGCTATTTGATAGCCGACAGCTGTCAAGTATAGTAGAAATAATATAAAGCCAATAGCGCTTGGAAAAACCATGTTCACCTTAAGCCTCTCTTTAACCTTATATCCAAGGTAGAATCCGCCTAGAAAACCAGCCGGCAAATAGATGAGCCCAAGCCTAATTAAGTAGTATCCGTTTCTCGCTTCCTCAAAAATGAAAACTCCTAGAGAACCATATGATTTAATGATCCATTCAGTAAGCCTCCAGGGAGCTCCAAATCCGTCAAGAATTAAAATTATGCCGAAGCATATGGCTCCGCTTATAAGCATGTGAATTATCAACCATGGGTCTATTTTTTCACTCACTCTCATGCTTCAACACCATAGAGTTCACTAATATTTGAAAATCATCATACGTTGCATTCCATGCTTGATCCCTCCAGGTATAGAAGATAATCTCGAGGAGATTGCGTTCCGTCAATGAAGAAATAAAAATCCCCGTAATATTATAAAATACATTTTCCTCCATCGACATCGATATATTTTTAATCTGAATCTTTGAATAAGATGCTTGCCGCTCAGAGACTTTAATGGTTCCGTTCTCAACAAATTGTAGAGTAGCATTCTGACTTTTCCCCAGAAACCACCCGTAGAACCTTTCAATTTCAAAAATTGCTACTGAAAATTCATCCGTAATATTTTGCTCGCCCATAAACCCTTGCACAGATTCCTGAGTTTTATAATAAATTATATACGTCATCGCGTCTTCCTGATCATTTAGCAGATAAATTGCGCAGATGGTTTCATTTTCCCAAAATGGGAGGACATACGGATAAGGTGTACGCCAGCTCTTTGGAAGTTTAAATTCAATAGTTTCCAT
>JAGTRG010000059.1:304-7351 GCA_018396435.1 Candidatus Bathyarchaeota archaeon | reverse complement strand
ATAGCGTTGATGTCGCTGTAATAGGGTTTCTCCCTACTGCCGCTTATATTTGTTTCAGCCAGCCCATAGCGCTCAATATCGAGCATGGCCATTCTTCTGGAGGACTCGACGTTAGGAGTCAGGGAGAGAGCATAGCGTATTTCCTGCCTCTTCGAGTATTCATCAATGATTCTCTGCATGTAGAGGGATATTTCCTCAGCAAGTTTCAGCGGTTCGTCGCCTTCATATATGGCTTTTTTCGTTATTAATTGAACAGTTTCGTTTAAACCTACGGGGCTTAGGAGAGAAAGCGAGTTCTCAAGCATACAGTAGGGATCTCTTAAGCCCCCCTGAATCATGAATGGTAAGAGGCCCTCTCGTGCGCGCTGCTTCAGCGTTAAGTATTTTATTTCCAGCGCTCTTAGAGATTTCTCGGTTAAATCATATATGTTTTCAAAGAGGGCTTTTCTGTCGCCCTTAGCCTCATAAAATGCCCTAGGCAGGTTTATTGTTACGTCCCCAACGTAACCGACTCTAATTATGTCAAGCTCCCAGTCGCCTTTCCAGTTGACGGAAAAACTTTGGCCTGTTGCCATATATGATGATGCCTCATTGCCGCTAATGGATGGGTTGACGAAGTATGGGAGGCCGTAAACTGCCAATTTATGGGCTTCATGGAGAATGCGCTCCTCCTCATTTCTGGCCAGCATTTCAGGGCGCACCTTAATTATTACGCTGGGGTTAAATATTGGTTTAGATTCGCCTATTGTGTTAAAGGTTTCAAGCAGCAGCGAGGCTAATATGTTGCTTTCCTCCACGTAGTCTCCATAAATCCCGGTGATGCTGCCATCCGGACCTAGAGCCTTGCTTTCAGCTAGAAACCTAGGTATCTTGGTCTCAATCCCGATCGATACGCCTACTGGAACCGTGAGGTTCAGTGAGGAAATGAAGTAGGTTAAGTTTTCCTTAATCTCATCCTCGGAAAGCCCCCTAATGAATGGCGCTAGAAAGATGTTAAAGAAGTCTATCCCTTGCTCAAATGAGATCTCGGCTGATGCGATCTTCAGAATATCGGCTGTCAAGTTTAGGGCAGCCCTAAAGCTTTTCGGAGGATTTGTTGAGAAGAATCCGGAGTAATGCCCCCTAAACATTATCCCACGTTTAAAGAAGAATCTTAGGTCATGTAGGAAACCGCTTAATTTCAGTATCCAGCATGCAAGATTCTCAAGGTTTAATGCTCCGGATAAATGGGCGTCTGAAATATCCCTAGGGAGAATATTCAGAAGCGTATATTCCTCAACAACCTTGTTTCCGGCCGCTACAAGTATTGCCTCAACGTTGGATAATGATGAACCCATAAATTTTATCAGCTGAGTTACATCGTAGACTGGAAGGCCGAGGCGCGTCAGCTTATGCCTATACTCTTCCAGCCCGCGCTCTATGAGAATCGCATTTACGAACTCTCTGATTAATGGCGCAGTTAAGTATTTTGTGTCGAGCTTCTGTAGGCGATCTTCAGTTTCACGGGCGATCTTTTGCGCTAAGTCTATTGGCACACCAGCCTCCTTAATAAGCGACTCAGCGATCTTATTTCTATTAAATCGCTCTATTGCTAGGCGGGATGTTCTTACAAGCATCCTTTTCCTAAAGGCGCTCTCCTCAAGGCTGCCTGCAAATTCAACAATTGATTTACCTAAATCTGTCAGCATATATTTCTTAGATTCCACATCTGGTTTAATAAGGTCCATGTTTAGGAGCATCTTAAGATGATATGCAAATCTGCCTGCATCTTTATTTGGGCTTAGCTTTAAATTATTCATTATCTCAGTGTAGGATAGTGGACCCCTGTCAAACAGCAATTTTAATATGTTGAGTCTTAAACCGGATGAGGCTGCCTTAAGGACTCTTGCGCCCAATCTTCTCTTTCCAGACAAAATCATGCACAACCCAATCTATTATATCTTAAATTCTAAATTTAAGGTTTAAATATTTTTAAGATGCCATATTTCTTTTTTGATTTTGAAATCTAGGCGTTAAAAGTTAAGCGTCTGAGGTTTAAAAATCTGGTTTGGATAATGCTTAATGCTTTACAGCTTCGATCAGCACTATTGTTTCAAAGAAGAATCTTCTTTCATCGGCTTTTTTGGCCTTAAAGCCTCTTTCTCTAAGGTCGGTCAGAGTTTCATCTAAATTTGATAGCGATGATTGAATAAGCATGATTCGCCCGCCGATCTTCACATACTCCGATACGGTTTCAATGAACCTTCTTATTGTTTCCCTCCCGCTTCTTCCCCCGGACCAAGAGTAATCCGCCCAACCCTTAGGCTCTTCCTCAACAGGCAGGTAGGGCGCGTTAAACAGAACAAGATTGAAGGAGACGCTCCTCCTAAGCGGGCTGAGCAGATCTCCGCATATAAAGTCAATTTTCTCCGAAACGCCGTTCCTATCTGCGTTAGCTTTGGCGCACCTAACGGCTATGGGATTTATATCTATGGCGATAACCCTTGAAGCCTCAAACGCCGAAAGCACAGCTAATATTCCGCATCCAGTGCCCACATCTAAAACTTCCTCACCCTTCCTGACATGAAGGTTTTTAGCTATGAGGAAAGTATCATCGCTAGGTTCATAGACGCCGCTGAAAACAATAAACTCTAGATCTTCATAGAAGAATTCCTTGAAGGATTTATTCATCGGGTTCAAATCTCCATATGGAAGCGAAAGGGGAAATGCTCTATAATAAAATTGCCGCGATTAAATATTTTGTTTAAGTTTGTTCCTAAGGATTAAAAGCCGCCCCATTAAAAATAAATGCCTCAGCCGCTAGTCTACTTCTATATTTAAGAATGTTCTTAATAAAAATCCTATAAGGAATGTTAAGCCTGCTATTCCAAGGCTAATTGCCGTCATCTCCAGGAATCTTTTTCTGAAGGGCAGGTCTTTTGCAACTGAAATATAAAAGGTGAACAAGAAAATAACGGTGATTGCAGCCAGTATTGTCAAGATTAGGCAAGCGTATACGTTTGTGAGAAACAGATATGGAAATATTAGAAAAAGGACGGTGAGAACATAAGCAATGCCAGTGTACACCGCTGCCTTAGAGGGGTTTTTGGCGCCTCCCTCAGATTTAGTCGATAAGTACTCTGATGTAGCCATTGAGAGTGAGGCTGCAACCCCAGTGATTAAGCCGGCCATTGCAACTGCACGCGTGTTTTGAAGGGCAAATGTGAAACCTGCGAGGGCGCCGGTGAGTTCCACAAGCGCATCGTTCAAGCCTAAAACCATAGAGCCAACGTATCTTAACCTTTCCTCATCAATTAAATCCGTAAGTTGCTTTTCATGTTCATCCTCGTCTTTTATGATTTCTCTTGCGTTAGGCAAAGACTCAGATATTTTTGCATATGTAACTTGGGCTTTTTCTTCGCCTTTTTCCATCAGCTTTATTCCAAATGTTATGCCGAAAATTTTTGAGATCAAAAAATACTTCCAAACATTAAACCTGTCAGGCTTTACATCCTTATATGTGTATTCCTTCCAAAACTCATAATGTTTAAGTTCATCTTTTGAAATGCGCCTTAGAACTTCTTGATTATGTGCATCCTTTATTGATCGTGCCAGCTTCTCGTAGATGAAATGCTCAGTGATTTCATTTCTCTGAGCAGTCAATATTGCCTTTTCAGATTCCCTATTTAACACTTTAACCTTCACCTTGCATCCAAATATTTTAATTTCTATATTTAAAATGTGGTTGCCATTCAGTTTGGCTGATCATGATGATTGATCTTTTCTTGAAGCGCAATATTTCTAAATGATTAATTTGAGGTCAGGTTAAACTATTCGTACGGGTAGATGCGTTTTCGCTTTCTAACATACGCCATCCAAGCGGCTATTGCGCTGATCGCAACCACCGCTCCCGCCACGATGATATTGGTTATGGGGAAAGCCTCCGTTAAAGGGGTTAAGGATACTTGGCGGGTGACATGCACTGTTTCTATGCATGGGACAACGGTTCCAGGGTGCTCAAGCCCCTGGTTTTCCGGGATCTTAGGCCAATGAACTGCTTGAATAATAATATTGCTATCGCTCTTTATTATGTGCATCCCAGGCTGAGTTATTAGGATAGGCCTATCGACATCTGAAATCATAACTGTACCGTCAACTTCAACCCGCGTGGTTCCGCCAGCAAATATGTAGGCTTCGCAGGTGGAGTTTATTGGCAGATAGATTGGCATATGCTCGTTTGGTTTAACGCCTATGAAGATGACGCCGGCGCCATAACCCCAATTTCCAAAGTCCGGCCACTGAGAAGACCGGAAAAAGTATCCGTCATGGATAAACGAGAGCGAGATTGGCGCGCTGCTCTCAACCTTTATTGCATCAGCTTTAACTTTAAACCTAACACTATCCTCAGCCTCAACTTTGGCTTCAAATATAATCTGCCTAGTCGTTAAATCATACACTTTGAAATCCGCTGTCTTAACCGTAGAGACGCGGAAGCCGTAATCCTCCACCTCATTTATTGTTGTAGCCGCAGCGGTGTAAAAGTCCGTTCCAACAAACCCGCCCTGAACAGACGGTATAGCAAAACTATAGTGGTAGCTTCCCCGCCCTCCGGGGTCCCCAGACTGCACCATTATGTGCCCCGTTGATTCAATTTTATATACGTGCCATGGATGCAGCAGTACCCTTTCAAAGGAGTTTGGCTCAAGCGTTAGGGATTTAATGATTGCACCTGTCTCATCCGTTATCTTTACGTCAGACCTCTCTAGGGCGAATATCACGAATCTCCTTTGCAGATCCGATGAAGATAAAAGGACGAACTCTTTCCCAACGTATGATCCATCCGTTGCTGGATAAAAGGTATTTGGGGTAGGGACGGAAGTCTCATTACCTAAAGGTATGCTCTGATAATTTAGAAGTAAAACGTGTATTGGATTGTTGGACTCAACCTTAAATATTGTTCCATTTCTTAAGAGGACATAATGCCTCTCCATTATGTTTAAGATCGCATGGGATATTATTTCGCCAGCTGTAAGATCATAAACTCTTACATCTGTATGATCATTCCATGAGGCTATTGCAAGCAGCCATAAAGTGTTCGGTTCATAGGCTAGTTCCAGTCCGGAGTTAATGTCGAATTGATCGATAAGCTCATAGCGCCACAATCTCGAGGGAACAACACCGTAATACGTAAATTTATCTGAAAAACCCGCTTCCAGAGACATGGCCATAAGTCCTATGGCAAAAATGAAATTCAAGAATAGAATAGCTATGGATAAAACAGAAAGAGTCTTCTTCCCCAAATTAGCCAAACAACCCCTTCCTTAAAAAGTATTTATCAAAAATAAGATATAAAAATCTGACGCTTCTTTTTAACGAGGATACCGCAGCGTTTATCGCTCCATAAAGGGCTGCTCCGACAAGAAAGAAGGTAATCGGAATATTAACAACTACAAAAATCTTATTAAAGAGCAGGAGAGAAATTCCTATTAAAGTTTTTATTTATCTAAAAGTTTGATTAAATATATAGGTACCAATCGGGGGCTGTGGGCTAGCTTGGTCTAGGCTACGAGCTTCGGGCGCTCGTGACGGGAGTTCAAATCTTCCCAGCCCCACCAATCTGGAACCTATAGTTCTTAGGTTCATCTCCCTTTCGATTTTCAACCTAGGTCCTAAACTACTAGGATACTAGGTTGCTAGGTTTTGAAAGTGAACCCGCTTTTACTTTCTGTTTCTGCTATAATATTGGCTTGTATGGCGCCTCCTTCTAAGGAAGAAGACCACTATAGCTATGACGACCATCGTTGAAGCACCCGCTATAATGTATGTTATGGGGAAGGCTTTGCCCATCGATGTTAATGCAACCTCATGGTATACATGCACTGTTTCTATGCATGGGATTAATGTTCCGGGGTACTCGATGCCCTGGTTTTCAGGAATTAGGGGCCAGTGGATTATTAGGACAAGCGTATTCTTATTAGACCTTATCTTATGAAGACCCGGCTGGGTTAGGAAGAAGTATTTGTCTGGCTGGAGTGTTGTGGAGAATCCATCGACCTCTACGTTTGCTACTTCACTAACGAATATGTAGGCCTCGCAAGTAGAGTTTCTGGGCAGATATATCAATGTGTCCTCATTAGGCCTTACGCCAATGTAGACAAGGCCAGATCCATAGGCATTCTCCCTATAACTCTGGAATCCAACAGTCTTATATATGTCGCCATCATGCATAAATATTAACCATACTGGCTTCTCGCTCTCCATAGCTATTGCCTCTCTAGCCGGAGCCTGAAATCTATAACTTGACTCTCCTTCGACGGTGAACTCTTTCATAACTTCAAGGGATTGCAGATCATATACGGTTACCTTCGTCCTCTCCAGGGAGTATATACGGAAGCCATAATCCTCATACGCATCCCAGAGGCTCTCTGAATATGTGTAGAAGCGTGTTCCAAGGAAAGCCCCATTAGCGGATGGAATTGCATAGCTGAAATGTGGATCCCAATAGCTATGTGGGGAGCCGGACTGAATCATTATGTATCCTGTCGACCTAACCTTATATGTGTGCCACGAGCGTAGGAGAACCCTCCTATAAGCGTTTGCGTCAAGCGAGAAGGATTTTTTATCGGAGCCATCATCGCTCGTTATTTCCACATCTGCCCTCTCAAGAGCCAATATTGTGAACTGCGGATTTAAGTCGGTTGACGCTAGAAATATGAATTCTTTGCCCACAAATGATCCGTCGGTTGCCGGATAATATGTATGCGGGATTGGACCTGACGTAGCATTTACAGCTGGCTCACTCTGATAGTCTAATAGCAGGACACATAATGGCTTATTGGACTCGACCTTAAACATCGTACCATTCCTCAAAACAACATAATGCTTATCCATAGCATTCAGCACTGCCTGCGACAGAAGCTCCCCAGTCTTTAAATCATAAACATCCACAGTAGTCGAATCCTCCCAAGCTGCCATGGCAAGAAGCCATGAGCCAACGGGCTCCTGATCATAGTGCCAATGTTTTTCCGCCACTTGCTGGGTTGCCGAGTATGAATACATCCATGTCTT
>JAGTRG010000059.1:0-271 GCA_018396435.1 Candidatus Bathyarchaeota archaeon | reverse complement strand
GTTAAGGAGGAGAGCAAGCCGAGGAGGAATGAAAGCGCTAGTATCGCTACGCTTACTAAGGCTAGAAATCTTAAAAATCCCGAAACACTCAAATTATAGGTTCTCATATCGAACAACCAAATAAAATATACACTCTTTACCAAAATAAATTTTTAGAATAACATCTACACTCTAGTATGGGCACTCCTGCTATCAGAGGGAATTTTAGGCTGGCAAAACTTATTAATCTTGATCCATAACTGTCGTAATTGTTGGGTTATGATAGGAAGAA
>JAGTRG010000058.1 GCA_018396435.1 Candidatus Bathyarchaeota archaeon | reverse complement strand
ATTAAGGGATGCCGTGAAAATGGCGGCGCTTACACCATGTAATGCCATGGGAATTAAGGATTCTGGTAAAATAGCTAGAGGTTGCAAAGCAGACTTCATAGTGCTGGATAAGCAGATGAGGATTACAGACGCCTTTATCGACGGAAGAAGATGCGAAGACTTCAGCTAGCATCAGCCTCCGCTGCGCTCAGGCCAATTGAGAAAGAGGGCATCTTCAAGCTTATTGCAGCCAAGCCGAATCAAGGGATAAAATCATTTAAGCCGTTGCATAATAAACTTATATGTTAGTTCTTGGCGTTGACGGCGGCGCGACAAAAACGGTATGCGCTATTTCGGATGAAAACTTTCAGGTTCTCGGGGTTGGGATTTCAGGTCCATGCAACTATAACGTCGTTGGCATTGAGAAGGCTCGAAAAAACGTTAGGTCGGCGGTTAAACATGCATTTTCAGACCTAGATCTAAAAGATAGGATTGCTGAAATTGGATGCTTCGGGATAGGCGGATTAACAACTGAACGCGACTATGAAGTAATTTCAAATCAGATCGTTCCATCTGATGCTTCCAAAAGAAGAATCATTGTAAACGACGTCGTCATAGCCTTCTATGCGGTAACCTGCGGAAGCCCTGGAATAGTGGTCGTCGCAGGCACAGGCTCCATAGCCTATGGCTTAAACAGCAGGGGTGAAAGCGCCTTCTCAAGCGGATGGGGCTGGCTTATGGGCGATGAAGGAAGCGCATTTGACATAGCGAGGCAGGCTCTCATCGCAGCTGCTAAAGCATACGATGGCAGAGGGGAACGCACAGTGCTGGTGGAGATGTTTAAGGAAACGTTTAAGGTTGAGGATTTTAAGGACTTGGTGCCTAAAATATATCATGAAGTAACCTCAACCGGGATTGCATCGCTCTCTAAAGTGGTTTTTTCAGCGGCGGAAGAAGGAGATAAAGTGGCGATAAAAATACTGAAGAATGCTGGCAGAGAACTGGGGCGGTCAGTTATTTCCATAGCGAGAAAACTATTCATGGAGAGCGAACCCATTATTGTTGGGGCTTCAGGAGGGGTCTTCATAGCCTCTGACATAGTGTGGTTTTCTCTTAAAAAATACGTAAGATCCTACCTGCCGAACGCATTATTCACATCTCCAGTAAAGCATCCAGTCATGGGCGCATTAATAATGGGGTACAAAAATCTAGGGGTAAATGTGGACGATAAAGCTAAGGCGACTTTACTGCAAAACCTGGAAAGAAAAATTGCTAGATTATAAGCCGCCTCAAACATTTTCCTGCATGCTTTATAGTGCTTTAAAGAAGAAAGGTCGAAATTAGCCAGTTTACTCGCTCATGCGAAATGTATATATGTCCGCGCTACCCAAAAAATATTGGGGGATTAAATGGAAGAATTTAAAAGCATTTTAACTGCTAAAATGTGGGCATCTTTGATACTACTATCGGCTGTGCTTAGCCTTATAGGCGTTCTTTCCGCCCCCTTCGCTCCCTCATGGACGTGGTCAACGCTTCTTACGCCCTCAAGCTCCCCGCTAGTAGTCCTATTTATAATCTTAATTCTGTCAAAGATTCTCTCGAAAATTTCAGGGTCATCTCTGGGAATTTTGACGCCGCAAAATTTAGCGTTGCTTTATACGGTCTCAGTGATATCTATAGCGTTCTGCTATAGCTGGGTTCCTTACAGTATACTTCACAATTCAATAGCAACCCGGCAATGGCAGTATGATTGGCATCCAAGCAATTGGGCTGTTAAGGATTTATTTGTTTTCGGACCGATAGTAAGCGACCCGGTGGAGATTGTTCCAGCAACTGAGGGGCATGCTCCAGTACCATGGGATAAATGGGCCCCATTTCTAGGATGGTGGATAATATATTTGTTCGCATGGTTACTTTTCTTCATAGGTTGGTATGCAATACTTGAGGAACGCTGGATACGTATAGAGAAACTGCCATATCCGGGAACTCTGCCCGGTACATTGCAGATTCAGTTAATCAGTCAAAAGGAGAGAGATCCGAGAATAAAATACTTTATGCTGGGTTTCCTCCTGGGCTTATTAACAGTGTTACCTATCGTTGCACATTATCTTAATCCCTCATTTCCCGACATTTACGGCTGGACGAAGGAACCTTTCGTACCGTGGGCGTTCGGCACATTATACTTCGGCATGTTGCCGGGCGCTACCACCATCCCTGTTATATCATTTCTGCCGGTTAATCCACAAATATACATGATCTTCTATATAGTGCCGACAAAGGTGCTATTTACGATATGGTTCTTTCAGCTATTCGCCATACTTATTCCAAGCCAAATAGCATTCTACATGGGATATTATACCGACCTAGTCACTATGGGCGATAGACACCACGCATTTATGAATGAGGAACCATTCAGGTGGAATGGCGTCTTCATTGGAGCCTTCGTGGGGCTTCTTTTAACATGGCTATTCCTAAATGTTTCATACCTGAAAGAGACATTTAAGAAGTCAAAGGGAACAGCCATATCGAATTTAGTGGGATGGCTAATAATTCTACTTTCAACGGTTACCATAATAGGTTTACTGGTTGTTGCAAACGTAAATGCTGTTGGCGCACTACTAATAGTATTCACAATGTGGGTGATATTTCTATCAGTTGGAAGGATGACCGGGTTCACAGCTGAAGGTGGGTCACCTACAGATTGGACTCATACACCGTTCCTAGTTAAACATCTATATATTCCAGATCCAGGCGTTAGGACAGCCGAGCTAACAGTAACTTTACACATGACGAATAGATGGACAGTTGTTCCCCTCTGGACCATCGGAGGATGGGCTATTCCATCCTCCTATAGGGTTGCATATGATGCCGGAGCGAGCCCAAGAGACGCTACAAAGATAATCGTAGTGTCAGGGATAATATCTATTCTTATAGGTCTTACGGTTGGCTTATGGTTAACTTATGCAGTTGGGTCGAATAACATTCCAATGGGCCTATTTGACTCTTGGTGGCACTGGGTCTTCGGGCAGCCCTGGGGCGATATAGCGGAATTGGGGATCCCTGAACCATTATGGCAGCACATAATTGCCGGCATAATCTTAATGCTCATCGTCAGCGTGCTTAACTTTAAGTTCGCATGGTGGCCGCTTGAACCAGCAGGTGTAGCCGCAGCCTTCGGCTCCTCAGGCACAGGATACTTACTTCCAGCCGGGATCGCTTGGCTCATTAAGAAGCTGGTGCTTCGTATAGGTGGAACAAAACTAAATGATAATGTTGCCATGCCTATTGCAATCGGCTTTTTAGTAGGCTACTGGTTCCTCCTATTCATAGGCGGATTACTTGGAATGATACAGTTCTTCCTACCGAAGTAAACATGAAAATTCCTTCCTCTTTTTTATAGTTGTCACTTAACTGATCAGCAGGTTCCTCTAAAAGCGTAAATATGCCTATTTCTTCCATCCGTATTCTAGAAAGTCATCCCCCTCAGGGAGATGTTTCTCCAGGGCCTTCTCGTTCAGTTCAACACCTAATCCAGGTTTATCCTGCACCTCAATGTAGCCGTCTTTAACAAGCGGATCTGGCAGTCCTTTAACAAGATCCAACCAGATTGGCTGTATGATCGGCATCTCAAAAGCTATAAAATTCCTAGGCAGCGTCGCGCATACTTGTACTAATGCAGCGGTCCCAATTACTCCATCAAGAACCCCGTGAGGAGCTATAAGTATTCCATGCAGATCAGCAAATTCAGCAATCCATTTAAGCTCAGCTAATCCGCCAACGTCACATGGGTCTGGACCTATAATGTCAACGGCATTATTTTCAATCAAATCCTTAAAACCTTGCCTCAAATATATCTGCTCACCAGTATGTATAGGAGTCGTCGTGTTTGAGGAGACCAAACGGAAAGCTTCAACAGCAGTGTACGGCGTGTAATCTCCAGTTATTAAATCCTCCAGCCACATCAAATTTAGGGGCTCCAGAGCTTTAGCAAGGCTAAGAGCTGACTGAACGCTGAAACCCGGACCGCAATCTAAGGCCAATCCATACTCATCCCCAAGAACATCTTTAAGCGCCTTAACACATTCGATAATGTGCTTTAAACCTCTCTCTGTCAGATGTCCCCTATTTAGATATGGTGTAGGCCCCTCTTCAGCCTCGCCATAAAAGAAGTTAGGGATAATCACCGGCATTCTTGTGTGAAAACCAACGCTGAATTTAAGTATTTTGAAGCCCTCAGGCAGATTCTTCCTTCTTCTAGCGCTTTCAGCGTAGTCTTCCGGCGTGAAGCCGGCTGGCGCCGGACCTATGCCGGTATTATACACGCGCACTTTATCCCGAATTTTCCCGCCGAGAAGCTTGTATACTGGCAGTCCATAAGCTTTTCCAACTATATCCCATAGGGCAATTTCTATCGCGCTGACGGCGCTTCCCCAAGGTTTAAAGCCGCCTAAGTTACGTATTCTAAGCATAACTCTTTCAACATCAGTCGGATCCTGACCTAAAATGAAACGCTTATAGAAGAGAACATGAGGCTTTATGTAATACTTAGGCGACTCAATTTGGGCAATCCCGCTGATCCCCTCATCAGTATCTATACGAACTGTAGGGTATCCCTCTATTACAGTGCACTTCAAATCTACTATTTTCATTTTCCAGCACCAAAATATTGATGTTAAGAAACCTTATATAATGCTATTTGCTATTCCGTGCCGCTGAGAAAATATTATGGCATTGAATTTCGAATGATCAATTGGGCGATGATGTAATAATAGTATTCTCACAAAATGTGGTAATACTCCTTTTCCAACTCTTTTGCGCGCGAAAAGGCGATAAATACAGGGATTATTTCAATTCTCCCAAGCAGCATAAGTACGCTGAGTAAAATTTTTGGAACTGTTGGAAAACTCGGAGTCAATATTTTAGGAGAATCCCCTGTTGTCGTTATCGCTGACACGCTTTCAACTAAACCGTCAACGAAACTGTAACCATACGCAGATAAAACCATTGCTGAAAAAAAGGAAAACGCAATGAATAGAAATATTATCAACAAGTGGATGATGAAATCAGGCGTTTCAAAAGAATCCTCCTCTAGCTGGATCTTAGGGGTTTCACCTGTTAAAAAAAATTTTAGGTAGCGCCAGCAAAGCCTTTATTAAGATGAATGCTCGTAGCACTCTTACGCCTCCACCTATGGAAAATGACATCGGACCGATGAACATTACGATGACCAAAATAATTTTACCCAGCTCTCCGATCTCATCGAACGGCACTAGGTTTAAGCCGCATGAGGATGAAAAATCAACCACGTGGAAAAATGCACGAAGAGGAGATAAACCTGATGCAGGCCAGAAGGCGAGAGTAAAGAAGAAGAGTAAAATGAGATAGAGCCTTAATTCCTTTGGCAGAAGCTTCTTCCAATCGTTCTTTGAAAAAGAAAAAACAAACGCTTTCAAATTTCCTTTAAGAAGGCTTTTCCAGTCTGCTTTAATAAGAAATGAGAGAAGATCAACATGAAACCTGAAACTGAAAGCTGAGAAAAGCATCATGATCGTCACAATGAGGACTGCTGATATGGGAAGGTTTAATACGTTAACTACTGTAAGCCCAGTTGTAGAGAATATGGTAAAGGTTGTATGAAACGCGGTGAAAAGATCTAAACCGGAAATCATCAAGGTAGCTGAGAAGATAAGCGTATACACGACATAAATAAGCAGAACTACAAAGAATGAGCCTCTATAACTTTTTGCGATCCTCTCAATTCCTAAAACCTTTGAATAGTGAAAAAGCTTCTCGCTTGGGTAGAAAGATGAAAGTAGAATAAAAATCACCCCGATGCCTCCAACCCACTCACTTATGCCTCTTGCTAGAATCAAAGACTTCGGCACGGGCATTCCCTCAGTAAGGGTGAGGCCTGTTGTTGTAGACGCCGACACTGTTTCAAACCAGCTGTTGAGAATTTGATCGAAGAAGTTTCCCTCAAAAATCTTCAAATATAAAGATGGTATGATGTTTACAAATGGAACGAATATAAAATAAAGAACTAGAAGCGCGCATGATTGTTTCATGTTCAGGCTCTTACGTTCGCATGAAGCATTTAGAACGAAACCTGAACAAAGAAAAACCAAAGCATTGATCATAAGCGCAATAGCTGCGTCTAACTCGTTCAGATAAAAAGCATAAGCGATTGAGAGTAAAATGAAGAACCCTGAAATCTGAAATAGAAAACCTAAATTCGCTAATGTAGGACCAAGTTCCACCATAATGGGTCATCTACTTTATTCCTCTAAGATCATCAACTTCCCGGCTTAGACCCCTCCCCTCAAAATTTCTTTAGACAAAATCTTCTCATCTTTCTCAAAAGGCTTAAAGTAAGATCCGCATCTCCTGCAAGGTTCCCTCGTATTAATCATTAAATCATAAACACGCCTTGAAGCTAAGCGCTCAGTCTCTGCATTTTCCATAAAAGTCACTATTCATTTCATTTTTTTACCTGGTTAAATATTTAAGTTTTTCAGGCTTAACTTTTAAGAGAACAATAATCGTCCATTCATATAGTTGAAGCATCCTATTCTATTTATTCCTCTTAAGTACTGAAGCCAGTAATGCTGATATAACATAAATTGGCAGGACGAAGACATGTAACATTATTGAACCCGCTATTGTTAAACTTAATGCCCAGTAAAAATATGGCTCTTCAGTCTCTCTGCAAATCTAATTGCGAGAAAAACCGCCAGATCGATTATAGAACCTAAAGTAAGCATCTTTCGCCCCATTCACGATCTTTTTGAGTCAATCTCAACATTTTCTGGAATAAACGAGCGGATCAGCGGAATTTTAAGGCTTACTGGCAATATAAAAATAAAAACCCATCTATCTTGCCCTACGGGTTGAAGCGTAATGTTTCTCCATTACCTGCTTATTCAGCAATATTTTACATTTAGTTAACATATAAGCCTTTTAATTTTTTTACAATTCTAACATCCGGCTGAAATAAAAAATTTTAAGCGATATTACCGAAAATCAGAAATATCAGTCGTTTAAACATATGATGTGATATGCCGCATAAAATAAGCATTTTCATACCGGTTTATAGAGAATCATGCTTCCTAGAGCCCTTACTTACTTGCCTCCTTAATGATCCATATGAAAATAAAGAGATACTTGTTGTTGTAGATGAGCCAACCCAGAGAAGCCTTGATGTTTCCAAAAAATTCTCCGACGAAGTCCACTTCATATTCAACGGTAAAAGGAAGGGTAAGGCAAACGTCTTAAATGAGATTGTTAATGAGTCAACTGGCGACATATTTCTCTTTCTTGATTCTGATGTACTTCTAGATGTGAAAGGGAAGGGTGAGAGCTTCCTTGAGGCAATAGCCAAAGAAATGGATAATGCTGAAATAGTTGAGGTTAAGAAGGGGGTTATTAAAGACTCATTCATATCTAGAATTGCATCCTATGATTACCTAGGTTTCAACTTAACAAACTGGTATTTTTCACGTAGGATGGGACGGTGCTTAGGCATTAATGGCGCTGCATTTGCAGTTAAAAGAGAAACCTTCGAGTCTCTCGGCGGCTTCAGAAGAGTTATATGCGAAGATCTGGACATAGCGACA
>JAGTRG010000057.1 GCA_018396435.1 Candidatus Bathyarchaeota archaeon | reverse complement strand
CATTCATATATACAATTACGCCTCCTGCCTTAGTTATCGCTTGAGATATCTGCGGTCTAACATCATCGGTTGTCCCCAGCTCGATCATTAAAGTCTTATTTTCACGCTGAATCTTCAATATAAAGGGTAGATTTCTGAGAACTTCAAAAACATCTTCAGATTCCTCGGCAAGCTCAACCTCCAGCACGGCAGGTCCGCTTATCTTAGCGATTATGTCTTCAAGTCTTCCAGATGCTAAGCATGTCCCGCGATGTATTACCGTAACATGGCTGCAGACCTGCTCAACCTCATGGAGGAGATGGGATGAAAGGAAGACTGTTACTCCCTCTTTGGCTATCTCCTTTATGATCCCTCTAACTTCAACCATGCCTGCGGGATCTAAACCTAGACTAGGCTCATCCAATATAATTAACTCCGGCTCGCTTAAAAGCGCCTGTGCAATTCCAAGTCTCTGATGCATGCCTTTACTATACTCACCTATGAAATCCCCTTCCCTACTCCTAAGCCCAACAATCTCCAGAACTCTCTGGATGCGCGTCTTCCTTTCTTGAGTCGAAATCCCATACATTTTCCCGTATATGTCAAGAAGCTCATAGCCCTTCAAATGTTTAGGGAATCTTGGAAGTTCAGGCATGTAGCCAATCTTAAGCCTAACGTCGGGGTTGTCTCCCAGAACCTCCTCACCGAGAACTGTAACCCTTCCGCCGTCAGGTTTAAGAAGACCGACGAGAATTTTTATCGTGGTTGTTTTACCAGCGCCATTCGGCCCTAGGAAACCATGAATGGTGTTACTTTCAACTTGAAGGTTAAGATGATTCACCGCTACAATCGAACCGTATCTCTTAATAAGATCAGTGGTTTCAATCGCCAAGCCCATTACTTGACACCTAACATGCCTTAAATGAGACGCCTACAAGCATATAAGGATTCACACACCTATAAGATGCCCAACTGCTCAACCTTAATTTTGTTAAAAATTTAAATAGAAGAATGAAGACCATGAACCATGCCTAAAAAATCAGAAAAATCGGAAACATACAAATTCCACAATAAAGTTTAAAAGCGTTTGGCACTTTATTGATAAAAATCGTGACTGAGAAGGAGAGCTATATCATATGGATCTTTTTGATCCGAAAACCTTCGTTGATAGACAGATTGAGGAGATAAGACGAATCATAGGTGACGGTAAAGCCCTGATTGCTGTTTCAGGCGGGGTTGACAGCTCGACATGTGCGGTTCTAACACATATGGCGATTGGCAAAAACCTCATATGCATTATCCTAGATGACGCATTCATGAGGGAGGGTGAGCCTGAAAAAGTTGCTGAAACCCTCTCAAGCCCACCAATAAACCTTCCAGTTAAGATTGAGCAGGTTCAAGAGCGCTTTCTCAACGCACTTAGAGGTCTTAAGGATGCTGAGGAAAAGCGTAAAGCCTTCCGGGAAACCTTCTATAGGGTTCTCGGTGAAACAGCCAGAAGGGAAAAATGCGATTTTCTTGTTCAGGGAACAATACTGGCTGACATAATAGAAACAAAGGGCGGGGTGAAAACTCAACACAATGTTCTGGAGCAGATAGGTATAAACACCCATGAGCTGTATGGGTTTAAGATTGTTGAGCCTTTGGCAAGCCTGCTGAAGTGGCAGGTTAGAGAGGTTGCACGCTACTTGAAGATCCCAACTGAAATAAGTGAGCGACAACCATTCCCAGGACCTGGATTGTCAGTGAGGGTTGTGGGCGAAATTAAGGATGATAAGTTAAGGGCTCTCAAGAGAGCGACATCTATAGTTGAAGAGAACCTCTCGCCTTATAAACCAAGCCAGTATTTCGCAGCCATAATAAATAACGAATTTTCATTAAACATTAATGCGGAAAACATTGTGAAGGCGGCGGCTCAATCACTAAAAGCTGGCTTAGAAGATATTTCAGTGAAAATTTTTAGGGATAAAGCAACAGGGATAAGGGGTAATGCCCGCAGCTACGGTTATGTGGCTGCTGTAAAATGTTTAGTCAAAAATGAAATTTATGCGCCTTCGCTTCAGGATTTAATTTGCATGCAAAAAGAGATTATTGATGTAAATCCGTCAATAACAAGAGTTCTTTACCTTATTTCAGAAATCAAAGGGAACAAGCCGTATTCAATCATTATTAGAGCAGTTGAAACCAGCGATTTTCTCACAGCTAGAGTAGCTGATGTTCCTTGGCAATGCCTTCTTAAATGTGCAGAATCAGTTCTTGAAAAATGCCCTGAGGTTTCAGCAGTCTATTATGATGTTACGCCTAAACCTCCGGCGACGATTGAAATGGAGTAAACATCTACTCCAGTCTAATTTATAAACTTATGCACGCTATTACTTCTGGTGATCGAAGATATGAGGGTTAAGGTTCAGAAGATAGAGTCTTTCCGGGATCTTGAAGGAAATATAGGTAAACGCATAGAGCTTGTGCAAGAGGATATGACGCCGAGGTTCGCCATAAGGCCGGAGAGCGAAGAAGCTAGAATAGTGCAGGACATGGTTAGGACGCTGCAGCAGCAAATCCCGCTTTTCAGCATCCAATCACAGGTTGTTATGCCGAAAATAATATTGTTCCTAACCGAGCGCGAATATGAGGACTTGGGCGTAGATTTTGATGTAAACCAAGTATATGATGTAGAGCTCTCTGGTCATTCTATGAAGTTCAAAAAAATACACTAAAGTTTTAGATATAAAGGAGATTGAGCCCATTGAAGGTTAGGGCTCACCTCTTCATAAGCGGATTCGTGCAAGGGGTTTTCTTTAGGCATGAAACACGCTTAAGAGCTATACGTAATAATGTTACTGGCTGGGTGCGGAACCTGCCGGATGGCAGGGTTGAAGCTGTCTTTGAAGGTGAGAAGGAAAACGTTGACGCTATGATTGCCTTCTGCCGTAGGGGACCGCCGGGCGCAGTGGTTATGAAAGTAGAGGTTAAGTGGGAGGACCCAACAGGCGAATTTAAGGATTTCCGAATCAAGTATTGATACTTTTAAATCTTCCCCTTTCGAACCAAAAGAGATATTAACCGTTATGCGTTGTTTATGCTGAGCCGATAGAGTAAATAGGTTGAATGGAGTAATATAAATTGTCGAGGTGGGAAATATTGAGTGAAGGCTGGATACAAACATCAGAAAGAGCTCTTGAGCAGATAAGGAGACTTATGGAGAGAAAAGAAATGGATAGGCTTGAACTCGTACAGTCCATGCGCCTTATCCTATTTACATTGCATAGAAGCCTCTTAGGCTGGATGAATTGGATCAATAATCCGGATATAATGGTCTCGTTTAGTAAAGAAGAATTAGCCGAGATGAACCAGAGACTAGCGGAGTTCGTCCAGGAATTTATAAAATATGACATAGAGGTTACTAAGCAGGGCGCAAGAAAAAGCGGAGAAGCCTTAGAGGCTAGGCGAGAAGCTGAGGAAAGAGCGAGAAGGGGAACTGAAGAAACGTTCTACATCTAAATCTGGAGCGAAGTGCTTAGTTAAACACGTAGCTCATCGAGCATTTACATGGAAAATAAATCGTGTAATTTCTATTATATTAAATTCTTCTCGGAACCCTAAAATGGGATTCCCTTCCATGACTAACATATTCACCTTTAAGATGTTCACGAACAATCGAGGCTACTTTCGCAAAATTCTCTGAACCCAAATATTGCTTGGGCTTGATAATTATGTAGTCATCAGCCTCCTCAAAATATAAAAGTTCCAACAGATCCTGCGGAAAAACTTTATAAACATCATTAACGCTTCTCAACCTCCGCTCCTGGTTCAGATCCTCCTCAAAGCGGGACTCCACATGGACTCTTAACATTCTAGAGACTCCATTAAGGTCATCTAATATAATTTTAAGCACCCTTGTTAGGTCATCTATGCGCTTAAGGATATCCTTAATGTCGGTTTCCTCCCGTTCTGATCCAGCATTAGCTTTCGCAACGCCCATTATCGTTGTCCCCCCTTTCTTCCACATTTCAGGTGCTTTATCAGCCCAGCATCCATTCGGCTTAGCCTTTCCTATATATTGAGCGCAGGCTAAGGTGTCTCACGGCGCTTAAACCTGCAAGCCTAACCTTACACTCTATGATGCCACGCCTGTCAATAAGCTTTACGCTAAATAGAGCACAAATGCTTAAGATTAAGGTTCATTTTTTGTAGAACCCTTTCTCCATCCATGCTCTACGCATGACCTCTATTTTCTCGGGAGGATACTTCAATGAGTGCCCTGGAGCAAGTATTATGCCTCCTCCTTTTCCTAGCTGGCAGCATTCCTCAACTTCCTCAGTAATTTTCTCAGGTTCTCCCATGTCTAGGGTTCTAGCGCTTACGCCTCCCCATAATGTTATGCGGTTGCCATACTTCATAATTATTTCCCGCCAGTTATTGCATTCCCTTTGTATATTTAATATATCAACACCAATTTCCATTAAATCGGAAATTAAATCCTCAACCTTTCCATCGCTATGCTGATAAATTAGGACCCCATGCTTCTTTGCCGCTTCATAAAGTTTGGCTTGATACGGCTTTATAAATTCCCTCCAAATTTTCGGCGAGAATAAAAGCCTGTCTTCTGCGCCCCAGTCATCTCCATAGCAGATTATGTCCACACTGGCCTTCTCAATCAATTCCTCAGTTATGGCAATTTTCACTTCGCATATGCGTTCTATAAGCCTTTTTAGAGCATCCGGATATCGAAAAGCCCATAGGAAGAACCTCGGCATGCTAAGGAGAAGCCAGGCTCTTTCAAAAAGCCCCCAACCATTATCGCCTAAAACCACGATGTTTTTCCGATTAATCTTTGAAGCAGCCTCCATGGCTTTGCCTATTATATGCGGTTCATATGGTGAGGGAAATGGGTAATCGTCAACCATATCTGGAGAACTAAGCGGATGAGTAATTGGAAAACTGTCGGAACGCTGATCTTTTAGTTCCCAACGTACACCCCAGGAATCTAACCCAAAATTGCTTCTTTCAATTAAGCCATGCTGAATGGTAACTGCGGAATTATCAAATAAGGGGCATGGAAGCCAGTAAGGCTCTTTACGCTCAACTGCAAGAAGGAAATTTTCACGCGGACTAACCAAGAAGATCACCGGCCAATTGTTGTAACTTAACGTTGAATAAGCGGGCATTACAAACATGTCACGTGAAATTTATTCTGCTTGCTTCAAATTCTTAGCATATATTTTTCCAGGAATTCTTTACCCCGTTTTATAGATTCTATCACATCTATGCCCGTTTCGTCTTCTATGGCGAGCCACCCCTCATACTGGACCTTTCTCAAAGCGCTCATGTACTCATCCCATGGCACAAGTCCCTCACCAACGGTAGCCCTTTTAGTCTCCGGATTATAATCTTTAGCATGAGTATGTACTATCCATTTTTTAAGCGTCTTCACGCCTTTAACAACCTCATCGATTCCGAAGTGGAGCATATTTGCAGGATCATAGTTAACTTTAAGCGCCGGGCTCCCTACATCCTCTAAAAACGCTTTTAAAACTTCAGCTCTCTCCATACCCGTTTCAATACAAAAGAAGGCTCCTAAATCTTCGCCATATTTAGATATCTCAAAAATACTTCTTTTTATCACGGAATATGTTGGGCTACTCTTGTCGCTCGGTATTACACCCGGATGAGTTGTGACTATTGGCGAGCCCATGTCCGCCGCTAATTTCAGCGCCTTCTTTGTCTTCTCAATCCGCTTATCTAAACCCTCCTCTTCATCCAGCCCGCCGAATCTTCTAGGTCCGGATAATTGAGCGCAGAAACCCGATATTTCAAGGCCATAGGATCCAATGATCTCTTTTATATCAGCTCTTAATTTAGCATCGCATCTATCAGGATCGAGAAGACAGGGCCTTGAAGGACCGTAGTCAACACACCATAACTGAACCCCCTCAACACCGATCTCAACCGCCGTCTTAAGCTGATTTTTAAGGGCCTTAATGTTTGGGGTTTCACCCAAAGACCAGATAGTTAAGCCAATTTTAAATGCACCCAACTTTCATGCACCACATCAGATAAAAGGAAAATCTCCATCTTAAAAAGCTCACTAACATCCACATAAGAATTAAATGCTTGTGGAATTTGCTGTTCTCTTTGACGGGCAGGATTAGACTAATCGAAAAAATGGGGGATTTTAGATCAAAATTTAACCAAAATTTTATAGTCGAATAGGCGGGATTTTGGTCGGTTTAGTTTTTCACTTTTTCCTAATTATTTTTCTAGGGAAAATTTTACTAATCTATCTTCCCAGCGAATAATCTCATGTACTCCTTAACCTTCTCTTTAACCCTATCACGTCCTGCGCTACCAAACTTGCGAAAGTCCTTTTCGCTCGGATTAGCCTTGTAAGCATCTATGAAGCCCTCTATGAAGGCTATTGAGAGGGCTGTTGCAACATTAACCTTTGTGACCCCGCCAGTTTTAATGGCGTCAAGTAATGTTCCTTCGCCTTTAAGGAGTTTTATTCCCTTCATTTCAGCATCCTTAGGCGTCATTAAGATCCCGGATGAACCATGGGAAACTAGCGGTATGCGCATCCTCTCTTGTATTGCGATTAATCGGTCAAGTCTTATAGGCCATATATCATCCCATATGCCATGTATCGAGCCGAAAGCTGCTGCCAAAAAGTCGCATCCAGTCTTCTTTACAAAATACTCAACATCCTCAGGTTTAGCCATAAGATCCTCAACGGACTTACCAGCCTTCTCTCTTATGGTCCTAACGGAGTCGGCCGGCGGAAGAGTCCTTAAATAGGCGATTTCAGCGGAGGAAAAGTAATCTTCAATTCTGGGAATCTTACCTAATTCAGCCTCGACTGGCACGCTTCTGGCATGACACATCTCAACAACCTGGCGCGTTAACTGAATATTCTTCTCAAAAGGTAGAGATGATCCGTCAATGAGGACAGCTGTGAAGCCGGTGTCAAGAGCTTTCTTTACATGATCAATCTCTGTCGCATGGTCCAAGTTTAAAGCGACACGTATATCTGTCTCAGAGGCCGCTATCTTAACCATTCCCGCGGCGAGTGCCCAGCCAGCATATTTAGCGGCCCCGGGACTAACCTGAATTATTAAGTCTACTGGTTCACCTAGCTCTTTACTTGCCTCTTCAGCAGCCCATATAAACGCTTGAACCATCTCCATGTTATTAGCGTTGAAGGCGCCTACAGCCCTACCCTCTTCCAGGGCTGGTAGGAGCAAATCCTTCTCGTTAACAAGGGGCATTCTTCACATCACCGCTAGGAGTGTTTACTCCATAAAATGAAGATGGGAAGATATAAATTCTTCCCCTTTAACCCCTCCAGACATAAGGGACATTATCACCAACTCGTCACCGTCAGATAACTTAGCATGTTAGAGATTCTCATCTAATCTAAATAGCAACTCATACTGTTGTTTTGGCGGAGATCGTATTAAAAAATTATATGGTAGCGGGGGGTCGACTTTCAAGAGGCCAATGCTTGACCCCTTTTTGAACGACCGATCTCTGGGTTATGAGCCCAGCGGGTTAACCTTACCTGGCGACGAGATAGCGTTCAGTAAATACTTCAGGGTATAACGCTTTCATAGAATT
>JAGTRG010000006.1 GCA_018396435.1 Candidatus Bathyarchaeota archaeon | reverse complement strand
GCGGCGGCGACAAGTATAATGAAGATTGATGTGTAAATTAGCTTCCTACTCATTGCTGCGGTTCGCCTAATTATTTCGGCAATGCATAATAAAGCGAGAACGCCGTAAACCGGAAGATTAAAGGTTTCAAAAAGGAAGTTAAATCCCACTCGTGGGACATTTGCCGCTATAGAGAAGGCGATTGCAAACGTTGTTGCATATGATATGAAGAGGCGCTGCGAATACCTCTTTAGCAGCAGAAGCATAAAGGTGAAGAGCGCAGCTATTGCTACTAGATAGCGTGCAGCGCCCCATGAAGCGCATAGATAGCCTAGAGCAAGTCCCGAAGCAACAGCATATATGAGGCTGTATTTTATGGGCTTCTTCGCATCTATAGACCTATTAAAGAACAATGCGAACAATAATGTGCTGAATATCCCAATGGTCTCATCGTCAAACCATCCAAGCGAGGTTCTGCTAATATAAGAAGAATCCAGCGCTAATAGCAGTGCCGCAAATAAGCCGACGGAGTCGCCGCCTAAATCTCTGCCGAGGAAATACATGATGATACATGTGAGTGCCGCCATTATGATTGGGAATATAACGCATAGATTGTATAGCGGGTCTGCGCTTAATGGATCAAGCGGATTTAAAGTTAATCCAAAATTCAGCGGAACCCCAAGGGAGCTCAAAATCTTGTATAATGAGACAGCCGTCAATGTTAATCCTAGGTTAGACACGTATGGCACATTTCTGCCGTAAGGATACCAGCCAGCGTAGTCATGCCACGAAAACCAGTATGAAAGTCCATTTTCAGCAATATTTTTAGCCACATAATAATGATAGTAGGGGTCAAACTCATTTAAATAGAAGCCCCAGCGCAGGGGCATCAACCTGATTCCGGAAGCGATCACGATTATTAAGAAGAGCATAGTTCCCTTAATTAATGAGGAATGGGAGATTTTTGGACGAAGGGATGGGATTCTCTGCATAAGCAAACCGATTTTCTTAAGAGCACCCTTTGCTGCCTTCATTATTAGGCACCTTTTTAACTTATGAAAGTAAAAGTAATTTATTTATCTTTTCTTATTTCCCAAGCTATATGATTCCCCATCTAAGTCTTCCTATATTCCCTAGCTGAAAAAACCTCAACCTTTTGCGGAATAAGCGAAAGTTTCCTCCCGCATTTCGGGCATCTCCCATTATACATTTGATGTATTTCTTCAGGTGATTTTACGTCCTCACCCTGATAAAGGAGTTCCCCACAATCACTACATAAGACTTTTTGAGGCATTCCAAATCACCAGTAGCATCATGTAATGATTAGTAAAGTGATGACGAGGCATTTAAGGTTTCTCAATATTTTCATATTTGAAAAGTGTGGAGCAACGCTTAAATCTTGTTAGCGTCTTTATATTCTCTAAATCTCAGTAAAGCCCAGTGGCTGGCATGATCAGCAATGAGTAAACAATCATCTTCATCGATAATGCGTTTCATCCAAAAAATCATTAGGCTGATAAATTATCGGCCATCACCCCATATTATAGCCATCATCTTAGCAGCCATAACAATTTTTCTGCTTGGCGGAGGCATATACGATGTTACGCTGAAGCCTAGAAGTGTAATACCGTACTCTAGCGGTTTCATCTTCCTATATCCAAGCTTACATGAGCAGATTCTTAACGAAAGCATCGCCATAATGATAGTTTACGCCCTTGGGGCTGCAGGATTAATCCTCATATATCGAAGCACGAGATATATGCGTAATCCGGACCAAGCGTCTCTGCTAATTAAAATAGGCGCAGCTCTACTAATCTTAACGTTCATAGTTATTGAAGCAGCCCTTTACCTATGGAAGCTAGGCTTAGCCTTTTAGAACCATAAGAATCCTTAAAAATTTCAAGAATCTATTTTTGTTCATAAGATTTAGCATACTGGGATGTTGGGAGCGCACAGAAATGCGGACTATCATATGGAAGGATGGCGTTGTAATCACTATAGACCAAACCATACTTCCTGATGAAGAAATTTGGATTGAGATGAGAAGTTGCGATGAGATCGCTAAGGCCATTAAAGAGATGAAGATTAGGGGCGCTCCTTTAATAGGCGTGGCAGCAGCGTATGGTTTAGCCCTAACAGCCTACCATTCAAACGCTGAGAACAGAGAGGATTTTCTAAAGGAAATAGATATTTCAGCCGATATGCTTAAGAGAACTAGGCCTACAGCGGTTAACCTCTTTTGGGCAGTGGATAGAATCCTAAAGAAGGCTAAGAGCGCGGAGGGCGATGTGGAAACGCTGAAAAGCATTGTTATTAAGGAGGCTGAGAGCATCGCTGAGGAAGATGCCGTTGTTAACAAAATGATTGGAAAGCACGGTTCTAAACTTATATCAGATGGCGATACCATTTTAACGCATTGTAATGCCGGTAGACTGGCCACTGTGGACTATGGCACAGCGCTGGCGGTTATAAGAGCTGCATGGGAGGAGGGTAAGCGTATAAAGGTCATAGTTGATGAAACAAGGCCTAAACTTCAAGGCGCCAGATTAACAGCCTACGAGCTGATGCGTGACGGCATACCAGTAACATTAATAACAGACAATATGGTTGGATATGTAATGTTTAGGGGACTTGTGGATAAAGTTATTGTTGGCGCTGACAGAATAGTTTGCGATGCGATAATAAATAAGATAGGCACATATAGCATTGCTGTTCTGGCGTATGAGCATAAAGTTCCATTCTATGTTGCAGCGCCTCTTTCCACATTCGACTTAAACATCTCTGCGAAAAATGTGATCATAGAGGAAAGAAGCCCTGAGGAGGTTACATATATAAAATCTGTGAGAATCACCCCGCCGGGCGTAAACGCGCTGAATCCGGCATTTGATATAACGCCAATGAAATATGTTAACTATATAATATGTGAGAAAGGAATTTTGAGTAGGGAAGATCTTAGTAAGATGGCTAAAGCCCACCATTCCGCATAATTGGGGTCAAAACATCATGTTGCCTAATAACATTAAGAAGAAAGATGAAGTAAGTAAAAAGGACATTAAAGCCCTGCTTAGGGATGAGGGGGTCCTAGTTGAGTCCGCTGAGGACGCTGAGAGTTTATCCTCAAAAGGCTATGGCACACCGAAGGATGGAAAACTGATCTTAGCCTTCTATGAAGCCATGTATTTGCACAGCAAAGGGCTGCTTAAAATTAAAGATGATAAAACTGGAAAACCAGCTGGGTTTCAGGATTTACTGGAAAAATATAAGAACGTTGATGAAAATGCATGGGTAAAATACTTAATTTACCGTGATTTAAGAAGCAGAGGCTACGTTGTGCGCGATGGTTTTGGATTAGGCATAGATTTCCGCCTTTATGAGAGAGGCGAATATAGTAAGGACTCTGCAAATTACCTAGTTTTGGGAATATATGAAGGCATGCCTCTCTTCACGGAAGATCTGGCCCAAATACTAAATCGCGCGCAAAATTTAAAGAAGACCCTTATATTGGCCGTGATAAACAGAAGAGGAGAGATAGTATATTATTCCGTCTCGCAATTAAATTTTTAACCCCAAACCCAAACGCACAAAGACAGAGAGGGAGGCCGAATAATCGAACAAACAAATGAACAAACCATCTCTGAAGGATTTTGCCTTATATGCTTTGGATATAAGATAGTTTACGAGTGCAGAGCGAGCCTGAAGAAGTTGAACATCTGCTTCAAAAACTTAAACATGGGGGATTTTCGAGTCATGAAACAATCTTTAAACATCTTTTTTGAAAAGTTTTTATATACGGATGGAGTAGTATAAGTGGGGGTGGTGGATGGAATGAAGAAACTTATTTTTCTCGGCGTATTTACGCTTCTGCTTTCAATTTACATTTTGTGTTACGAATGCTCTGCCACGTTAGATTATTTATATCTTTCGGAGGAAAAGCAAGTTGTAGACTTCTATGTGGATGTTATTGATGCCTATGGTAAACCCCTAGACAAATGCTTCGTAACCATCATTCATCTGTCAGATGATGGCCCTATAAGACTATCTGGAAGCCTCATACATAGGGGTGATCCTCTGCGAGTAATAATCCCAAGAAGGCGCGTGGCAACATATGAGGGGAGGGATGTTTATGCATCAGTTAACCTACTTATAGATGCGTGCACCGAGGATCATCAGGTGGGAGGTCGGGCGCTTACAATTGACCCGGCAAATCTCAAATGGCCCATAGATGTGGAATCAGTCCAGATAAGGCTTGCCAAAATTAACTTATCTAGCGTCTATAGTGTCGCTCAAAGCCAAATTGAGCAACAGTTTTCTCCACCTCCCCCCGGCTACATGACAACAAACTACTCATATACACCAGTTCTAGAATATTCTATCTGGACAAGCATATATGCGAAAACCCAGCATCCTATTGGCTCCAAAGTGAGGGTTGAATGTAAGAAGAGACTTTATAATGCTGCAACAGGTGAGATAATAAGCCCCTGGTTCTCAGAGGGATGCACAGAAGTCACTATGGATAGCGGTGTTATTAGTGATGAACATACGGGTGAGAAGAAGTACACACTCTATTTTGAATTTAAATACATCTATAAGACGGAGTGGGTGATGACAGCCCCGCCTCTAGCATACGAAATAGTTTATGCTGCTGATACTTCCGGGGACCCCAGAAGTCTTAAGCGGACCTCTGAATCTTGGAGTGGAAATCTACCGGGCCACCCATACTATTACATCACTCCTCAGGGCTATACGAGAGAAATAGCTGTAAGTGGAGGCGTCAACTATATTTGGTCAGTTAGCGTAAGCTTCTCTATAGGCTATCCATATGCAGTGAGTTTGGGTTTAGGAGTGAGCGTTTCGACAACCCCGGCGCCCCAAGCCAAACTAATCATCAGAGCTGGCTCATGGCAGCAAGGGTATGTCATTCGCACAGAAACCCCTGACGGTACATATAGAAAATCCTATTCTAATTGGTCCACAGGGTAAAACATTTATTGCTTTCTGAAATCGGACTTGAATCTAGCCCCGTCACGAATCGCATTTGAAAAATTGGAACTTTCTCAATCTAAAAAATCCCACTTCTCACTCACTCTAATACTTCATCTTCCTAATTAAAAATTCCCCCGCAAAAAAGAGAGAAAGCAGAGCATGCTTCTTGAGCCTCTTTTTCTAGGGCTCCTTGGATTAGTTGTTTTTACTTATGCGTTTTTTATTACTAGTATGCTAAGTTTTTCCCATATTAGTTCTGGGATTAAAACGCTGAATTTGATTTTTCTTTCTTTAGTCATGTTTTTAGCGGTGGATTAGAATCCTCCGTGTTCTCGGCTTTGCATCCATCTTTTTCTTTGCCTATGTCATTTCAGCCATTTTTATGGTTAAGTCGCTTTCCGACTCTCTTATCTATTAGTGCATCTCCAAGATCCTTTGAAGATCCTCCTCATAGTGTTCGCTGAGCTAAGTAGAAGCCAGCTCCTAATGCTTACATTTCTCACTATAATAGCGCAGTCGCTTAAGGAGCAGAGGCTGCTTGATAGGCTTAGGAGCATACGGCTCGCCGAGAGCAAGGCGACGCCTATATTTGATTCTAGACGAGTTTTGGGATTAAATTTTTAAGTTTATGGCTCGTTGGAAGAGTTTTCAATTTCCTATTTTCACTCTCTCATCTTCCATAGGGAAAATAAACCAAAAATATCTACTAAACTATTATTTACCATGTCCAGTATGCCGAAGACAACTAGGTTTTCAGGGTTAATATCCGGAAAAAGAAGTATTAGGGTAGCCTCGAAGACGCCTAACCCCGTTACAGTTACTGGAATTAATCTGACAAGGGTTAAAATCGGATGTAACATGAGCCATATGTGGAAGGGGAAGAATATCCCTACAGCGTAGCCGAGGATATTCCATTCTAACCCCCGTAAAAACCATCCTAAAAGCGGAAAAATGAAAAGAAATAATAAGTTTCTTTTTAGGCTTTCAAGCGAGTTTCTAAAATCTTGATAGTAGGGTAGGAGTTTCTTTCCTAATAATGGGAGCTTAGACACTGTTTTAACGCTTCTTTGGCTTGCGATGAGTGTAAAAAACAGTATTCCTCCTAAAATTACCGCAACGGAGAATAAAAACAGGGTCGGATTGATGCTTACTCCAAACAGATAAATTAGGAAAACCGCTGAAATGGTGCCAAAAATGGCCTTTGCAATCACGTCGACAACAGTTAGGGCTGAAACAACCCCGATATTTCCGGCGAGCTTTGACTTAAATGGCAGTGAAGAAAGCAAATACCCTGTTCTTCCAACGCTAAAATCGCTACCTAACATTCCGAAAAGATGGGCGAAAAAACCGTCCTTCCAGCCCGCTTCAACGCCGCTTCTACGCATCGACCAGGAAAGCCTATATCCCATCAAAACCGCTTGTACTAGATATGGGAGATCGCTGGCTAAGAATAGCAGAATGCTTACAGAAGATAGGGCTGCTAAAAACTTATCAAAATTTAAGAATTGTGAAAAGAGAAGATATAAAATAAATATGCTTACCACTAAGCTCAATAAAAATCGTTTATTCAACTAGCGTCTCCTCCAGATTTATTTTCCAACGCTGCTGCTATGATTATTCCTTCTTTTGCGGCGGGTTCAGCGTTATATAAAGTATATTATTTCCTCTAACTAAAACCTTACCATAATTCGCTATTAGCTGACTATTATTATACTCTGATGCTCCATCAAGAATTATATTCATGTAGCTGTCACAGTGCACCATCGCCCCTCTATATTCAATGTTATTTTTAAGTGTAACCCCAATGTAGGAGTTCATTTGCTTTATTAGTACATTTAATGGTTTCTTGCTGGGTTCCATAGGTTTACCGCCAGATTATTGCTATTACCATTCTTAACTTTTTACTATAAAAGCATTATTGCAAAGTTTAAATGCCTATGGCATCTGTTCGGGAACACATTTAATAATGGGCTGGCGAACATTTTTATTAATGCCTCCGGAATGATTAAGCGATGGAGATCTCAGAAGCCCCCATATTTAAAGTGTATACGGAAGTTTCACCCGCCTACTATAGCGAACTACTTCTCTTTGTATATCAGAAATACATCGTCCCATTCTATCGGAGCTTCGCTAATGTTAGGCGCTGGATACTGGATGGGCGGGAAACATTAGCTTTCACATTCGTTGATTCCAGCGGCGCATGGTACGTTGATGTGGAAGTTACTTCCGGAAACCCCCTAGAAATAAAAATGAAACCAAGCGCCTATACGCCCAAAAAGGTTCTAAGCAAGCTTAGAGAAGACTTGATAACTACAATTCAGATGTTTGAGGATAATGTTAGAAGAACCACGCTCTACTTTGCTTGGGGCCCAAGCGAATATATTGTGGGCGAGAAGGCGCTTACACAAAGAAAGAAGATTTTAAGCCAAATATTCACTGGAAACATGATGTTTTTATTCGTCATATTTATCCTCTTCAGTTACATGGTTTTTCTGCTTACTCAAATGTACGCGCCCATTATATTAGTGCTCTCGCAGCTAGTTCTAGTTTTACTATCGGACAAGATAATAATGAGGATGGGCGATTGGTCGATCGCTGAAGAGTCGCCCCACGTGCATATTCTCCAGTATCATATTCCCACAGAGGACTTCGAATTTATTCGGCGGAATTACAACAGGGAACGTCTCCTCCGAATAAAAAGAGAAATTTATGAGAGAACATTGGCTTTAGGAAAACCCATCAATGCACAAGATGTTCAAGAGGTTTTCTTTCAGCATGGAGTAAACATTAAGCCTGAAAACATGCTTGTAAGAAGCATAAATATATATCAAATTGTGAAGGAAGCCGCGCACGTATTTAATATGCCTATTCCGAAAATCAGAGTGGCAAACATTATAGTTCCTAATGCCGCTGCCACCGGTCCGGCGCCGCGCTTCGGACTTGTCCTAATAACCACGGGTTTGCTTATCCAACTGGATGATGATGAGATCTTGGCTGTTGTCGGGCATGAAATGAGCCATGTTAAGAGCAGGGATCCGCTTATTCTCTTCGCATTGACATCGGCTGAGTATCTGCTGAGGGTGTACGTTCTCTGGCCCTTCATCCTATTCTTTGGCTTCTTTTATTTTCTGTTCGCTTTAAGCCTCATTTACTTTATTGCAAAATTCTTTGAGGCTAGAGCAGACCTTGAATCAGCAATCGTGCTTAAGAAGCAGAACGAACTGGCCGACGCCCTGAGAAAAATAGGATATAGAAGAATATTGGCTGAAAGGTCCTCAAGTAGGATTGGCAGCTGGATAGGCCTGGATCCCCATCCGCCTCTCTCATTTCGGATTGAGCGGCTTGAAAATATGATTGAACCTGAAAGAATAAAGCACCCATTCATACAATCCATGAAGGATTGCATAAATGGATTTCTAAGAGAAATAGGCATAGCCACTTAATTTTATCTTTCAGACACTTCGATTTACTAGGGTCCTCAAAATTTTAATGATTGGTAATCTTAACGTTTAGAATTAGAAGTAACGTCGTCTCTGACTGTTGAAAGGCGAAAGGTAATAAGTGGAACTATGAATTTTTATACTTTTTACTATCCTTTTCACCTAGGCTGGCCTGAAGCTTGGCTCTTTAGGTTTGGCTTTTAATTCCTTTGGAACATTGACGACGCGAACTATGTTCTGCGAATTTATCACATATATGGGTGTTCCATCAGGGTTCCACTTTTTAAGCCTCTTAACGCCGGTCAGAACAAGCTTAACCTTAAGCGTTGAGCCGTCACTTAATTTATAAATGTTCCATACTTCTTTCTCCTCAACAAAGTCAACATCCTCAGCCTCGGCTAAATCTTCAGGAGATATTTGAACGCTCATATAAACACCAAGAAATGATTCCACCATCAGAAATATAAAAGCTCTTATCATCCCATTTATTCCATATGGGGATGATGCGTCATCGAGTCTGAACATGAATCTAGGGATAGCCGCAGCGAAATAGACAAAGCATTTATAATTTCCTTTCCTTCATTTATAAATTGCATGTCAAATATGCCCCAGCGCGGAAAGCCGGAGATCGTGGGTTCAAATCCCACCGGGTCCGCCAAACTAAATTAGATCAGCCGAAACGTTGAATTATGGACCCGTAGTCTAGCCAGGATTAAGACGTCGGCCTGCGGAGCTGGGGCTGAAGAATAATTTTTACCACCAAATCCAATCATCGCATAAGATGATTTTTCATGAACTTTTCGATAGCCCATTTTTCCGTGGCACCAGAGACCATGTCTTATCATAAATCTAAATTCATGGAAACATTATATTCAAATAAGTAATGCATATGAATATATGGATGGAGAGTGGGAAAGTTGAAGGTCTTGAGATATTCAGATGTGCCGGTCGAAAATATGGAAGGAGGAGCGTTTTGCGAAAGGGCTGAGGTTCAGCGTTTCATAACTCCTAACGACTCAAAAGACTTTAGAGTATTTATAGTTCATTTCCCCTCAGGTCATAGAACACGATGGCACATCCATGATTGTGATCAAGCATTATATATTTTGGCCGGCATAGGGATTGTAGCAAACGAGGATACGCAGTACGAAGTAACGCCAGGAACATTTGTTTTAATCCCGGCTGGAGAGAGGCATTGGCATGGAGCGAAGAAAGAAAGTCATCTAACACATATTATGATCCTAAAGGCAGTTTCTAAAGAAACCATGTTTGAATGCCCAAATACCTAATGAAAAAAGGCGCAGTTACTCTCATACATCGCAGAATTACGGAATTTAATAGAGATGGCGTCTGTTAGAGCTAGGGCTGCTGATACTTATATTGAATTAGCATCATATGTTTCTGTTATTTCTGCTATAAGAGCTGGAGCCTTTTTACAAATGTATATGGCCACTTTAAGAATAAATCCTAAAAATGCGGTGTCTTTTGACACGTATTTTCGCATTCTATAACTTTCTTTATCAACGTTCATATCATATGTACTTTGAGAATGCGGGTCTCTGAAACCTATTTTTATTTTGCCTTCAGCCAGTGGATTATATGCGCAAAATTTTTATATTCATAGCATTTGTTTAAGGGAAAGTTTATTAGTCTCGTCTTGTTGTTTACTTTTTTGCCCTTGCAGTTATGGATGCGCAGCTACTGATGGATGAGGCGATTTAATGGGGGAAGTGTTAATCCTAATAATACGTACATCGCATAAATCTCAAATCTTTATCGGAGGGAACATGAAAGTTTGACTAATCTTAAGGATTCCTTTCTGGTTATGAAATCTTTTTTTGAAGAGAAGGGGCTGGTTAGGCAACATCTTGACTCCTATAATGAGTTTATCGAGCATGGTCTCCAGAAAATAATAGACGAAGTTAAAGAAATAGAGATCGAGGTTCCAGAGGGGCCTTATAAAATAAGGTTTGGCAGAATTTTCATTGCCCGTGAGACTGAGAACGGAGTTATCTACGGGCCGTACGTTACTGAGGTTGATGGGACCCGTCATGAGATCTATCCTATGGAGGCACGCCTAAGGAACCTAACGTATGCAATGCCCATGTCTGTTGAGATGATGCCTGTCATAGGTGGCAGAGAGATGGATAAGGAGCTTGTTTATATAGGTGATCTGCCAACAATGCTCAAATCAAAGTACTGTTATCTCTCCGGCGTCTCCGAGGATGAATTAATTAGGCATGGTGAAGATCCGCTTGATCCCGGAGGCTACTTTATAATTAACGGGTCTGAGAGGGTTATCGTTGCCCTTGAGGATTTAGCTCCTAACCGTATACTTGTAGATGTAGAAACTAAGGGAGCTACACCGATTTATAGGGCTAAGATATTTTCGACAACGGTTGGTTTTAGGGCTAGAATTGAGATGCGTATGAAACCTAATGGTTCGCTGCATGTTTCTATGCCCGGCGTTCCATCAGAAATACCTTTTGTTGTCCTTATGAGGGCGCTTGGTCTTGAATCCGATAAGGAAATAGCTGAAGCGGTTTCGCTGGATAAGGAAGTGCAAAGCGAGCTTGAGCCGTCATTTGAGGAGGCTGCCGACGTAAATACTGTTGAAGATGCGCTTTTATTCATTGGAAACCGCGTAGCTCATGGGCAAGTTAAAAGCTACCGCCTTCAGAGAGCTGAACAGCTCATAGATCAAAACTTCATGCCTCACATCGGAAGGTCCTCCAGTAAAAGAATCGATAAGGCTTATCTGCTTGGTGAGATGGCCGCTAGAATCGTTGAACTTAAGCTCGGCAGACGTAAACCTGATGATAAAGATCATGTTAAAAATAAGCGGTTAAAGTTAGCTGGCCCATTGCTTGCTGATTTATTCCGAATTGCGTTCAGAAACTTGTGCCGTGACATTAAATATCAGCTCGAGAGGATGGGTTCAAGAAAGCGTATGATAAGCGTTTCAATAGCTGTTAGGCCTGGAATAGTGACCGAGAAGATTCAGCATGCCCTAGCAACCGGCAATTGGGGTCGTGGAAAAGTCGGCATAACACAATTACTTGATAGAACAAATCTCACATCAACGTACAGTCATCTCCGAAGGCTGCAGTCACCGCTGAGCAGAAGTCAACCTAACTTTGAGGCTAGGGATCTGCATGCTACGCATTGGGGTAGGCTGTGTCCAAATGAAACTCCTGAGGGCGCAAACTGTGGATTAGTCAAGAATCTAGCGTTATCGGCTTCAATATCAATAGGTGTAGACCCTGAAAGAGTTAAGCATGAGCTTTATAAGCGTGGTGTTGTTCCGCTATCTGAAGCCGGCGAGTCGCTGAAGATTAATGGTGCAAAAGTTTTCGTGAACGGCGTCCCGATGGGCTATCATGATAACCCAGAAAGGCTAGTTTCGGAGTTGAGAAGGGTAAGAAGGAGAGGCGAGATCTCGCCGGAGATCAACGTCGCCTACTTCTCAGAGGTTTACGGCGTTAAGCGTGAAGTCTACGTAAACTGTGATGAGGGAAGAATACGTAGACCCTTAATTATAGTTGAGAACGGCGTGCCGAAGCTGCAGGAAGAACATATTGAGAAAATCGCTTCTAAGGAATGGGTTTGGAGCGACTTAATGAAGCATGGCATAATTGAATATTTAGACGCTGAAGAGGAGGAGAACGCCTATATAGCGCTATACCCTGAAAGTATCACGCCTCAGCATACTCATCTAGAGCTGGCACCATACTTGATCCTTGGGATCTGCGCATCATTGATACCATACCCGGAGCACAACCAGTCTCCGCGCAACTCTTATGAGTCAGCAATGGCTAAGCAAGCTTTAGGCATATACGCAATTAACTTCCCCTTTAGAGTTGACTCACGAGCTCATATACTTCATTACCCGCAGAAACCGCTGGTAAAAACTAAGTCTATGGAAATCATAAGCTATGATCTGCGCCCATCTGGGCAGAATTGCGTTGTAGCGGTTCTATCGTATGAAGGATACAATATGGAAGACGCTATAATTTTCAATAAGGCATCCATAGAGCGCGGTTTAGCCCGCTCCACTTTCTATAGGCTTTATGAGGTTGAGTGCCGCCAATATTTAGGTGGGCTCAGGGATCGCTTAGCGGTGCCGGAGCCTGGGACGAGAGGTTATAGAGGAGAGCAATACTACCGTCTTCTCGAACCAGATGGAATAGTGGGACTTGAAGCGGAGGTTTCAGGCGGAGACGTTTTAATAGGCAGAATTAGCCCGCCAAGGTTTCTCGAGGAATATAAGGAGTTTGAAACTAGGGGTCCGGCAATGAGGGATTCATCGATTGAAATGAGGCCTTCTGAAAATGGCGTGGTTGATGCTGTTTTCATAACTGAAACAAGCGAGGGAAACAGGCTGGTTAAGGTTAGAGTGCGGGATGAGCGGATACCGGAGTTGGGTGACAAGTTCGCTTCCAGACATGGGCAGAAGGGGGTAATAGGTATGATAGTGCCGCAGGAGGATATGCCATTTAGCGTAGACGGACTTGTTCCCGACGTGATAATTAATCCGCACGCTATGCCCTCAAGGATGACCATTGGGCAGTTCCTGGAATCTATGGCTGGCAAGATAGCGGCCTTAAGAGGTGAAGCCATGGATGGCACACCGTTCATCGGCAAGAGGCGCGGCGAAGCCTTGAAACGCATGCTGATAAACATGGGCTTTAGCTATACTGGGCGAGAGGTTCTGTATAATGGCGTAACCGGCGAAAAGTATGTGGCTGACATATTTATGGGCATTGTTTACTACCAGAAGCTGCATCACATGGTTGCTGACAAGATTCATGCAAGAGCTAGAGGCCAGGTTCAAATGCTGACTAGGCAGCCGACTGAAGGACGGGCTAGAGGCGGCGGGCTACGCTTCGGTGAAATGGAAAGAGATTGCCTAATAGGGCATGGCGTAGCATTACTCCTACAAGATAGGTTACTTGAAGAATCAGATAAATACATGCTGCATATTTGTGAAAACTGCGGCTTTATAGCATACTATGACATGAAACAGCGTAAGTACCTGTGTCACGTCTGCGGAGATAAAGCTGACATCTCGCCGGCTGTAGTTTCATACGCATTCAAGCTTCTCTTACAGGAGTTAATGAGCCTATGCATTACACCTAGGCTTAAATTAAAGGAGAGGGCTTAAAATGGCAGTTGAAGAAGCGTACTATAAAGTAATAGACCAGATAAGTTTCGGAATACTCTCACCACAAGAAATAAGGAAGATGTCCGTTGTTGAAATTCAAACAGCTGACACCTACGATGAGGATGGGGCAGTAATACCATCTGGGCTCATGGATAGCCGACTAGGTGTTCTTGAGCCTGGGCAGCGTTGCAGGACCTGCGGAAATACATCGGTGAGGTGTCCTGGGCATTTTGGACATATTGAGCTTGCAGTTCCAATAATCCATGTTGAGTTCACCGAGGTAATACATAATCTTCTCCAAGCAATATGTAGGAATTGTGGACGCGTGCTTCTCCCCGAGAAAACGGTTAAATCTCTTAAAGCTAGGATGGAAAGACTGCGTAGATTGATTGGTACTGTGCCAGCCTCATTCTATAATAGGGTTTTTGAAGAGGCAAAAAGGAATCGAGAATGTCCATACTGCGGCGCCAAGCAATATAAAATAGAGTTTGTTAAGCCAACGATCTTTCACGAGTATACGGAGAAGGAAGGCTCCCAGCGTTTAACTGCAAACATGGTACGTGAAAGATTCGAGAGGATATCCGACGAGGACCTTGAGCTTCTAGGTTTCGACCCGAAAAATGCGCGCCCAGAATGGATGATACTTCAAGTTTTACCGGTTCCACCGGTCTATGTTAGACCCTCTATAACGCTTGAGTCGGGAATAAGATCCGAAGATGATTTAACGCATAAACTTGTTGATATAGTCCGAATAAATCAACGTCTTAAGGAGAACATAGAGGCTGGTGCACCAACGCTTATAATTCAGGACTTATCTGAGCTTTTAGAGTATCATGTCACAACATACTTTAACAATGAATCATCCGGCATCCCGCCCTCCAGACATCGATCTGGAAGAGCTCTGAAAACGCTGTCCCAACGCTTGAAGGGGAAAGAGGGCAGGTTCAGAAGCAACCTATCCGGCAAGAGGGTTGATTTCTCAGCCCGAACCGTTATCAGTCCGGACTCAAACCTAGATGTAAACGAGGTTGGTGTGCCGATAAGCGTAGCTATGAGATTAACCTTACCGGAGAAGGTCACCCCATGGAACATTGAAAGATTACGTGAACTTGTAAAAAATGGTCCGGATAAATATCCGGGAGCACTATATATTGTTAGACCTGATGGGAAACGTGTTAGGCTAGAGTTTGTTACGGACAGAGATAAGCTGGCGGAGGCCCTTGAGCCGAGCTTCATCGTCGAGAGGCATCTGCAGAATGGTGATATAGTGATCTTTAACAGGCAGCCATCATTACATAGGATGTCTATAATGGCTCATTACGTTAAGGTTCTTCCATATAAGACTTTTAGGCTTCACCTATGCGTCTGTCCACCATACAACGCTGATTTCGATGGGGACGAAATGAATCTTCATGTTCCACAGAGTGAGGAGGCTCAAACCGAAGCCCGCCTTCTCATGCAGGTCCAAGACCACATTTTGTCGCCGAGATTTGGAGGTCCAATAATAGGTGCCATAAGAGACTTTATAACAGCTTCTTTCCTCTTAACTCGAAAATCAACATTTCTAGACAAAAAGGAAGTATGCGAATTATTGTCTGCTGCTGAATATGATGGTCCCCTCCCTGAACCGGCTATTAAGGAGCCTAAACCATTATGGACCGGTAAGCAAATATTCAGCTTATTCCTTCCGAAGGATTTCAGCTATACGCTTAGGGCCAGCGTTTGTAGAAGTTGTGAGCAATGCTTGAAAGAGGATTGCCCATACGATGCTTACGTTGTCATTAAGAATGGCGTTCTAATTAAAGGAGTAATTGATAAAAACTCCATAGGGGCTGAGAAATCAGAGAGTCTTCTCCATAGAATAATAAAGGATTATGGAACTGAAGCGGGCAGAAAATTCCTTAATCAAATCAGCCACTTTCTCACAAGATTCATGACGATGCGCGGCTTCACATACTCCTTCGAAGAGCTTGATCTTTCTGCCGAAGCCAAGCGGAAAATACGCCAAATAGTGAGAACGGCCGAGAAGAGAATAGCTGAGTTCACTAAAGCTCTGCGAGACGGGACTCTTGAGCGGCTCCCAGGACAGACCATCATGGACTCATTTGAACTATATGTCATGAATGAGCTGGCTGAGGCTAGGGAGAAGGCTGGCAAAATAGCTGAGGAAGATCTTGAAATCGATAATTCAGGCATAATAATGACTAAGACTGGCGCTAGGGGTTCAACGCTTAACATAGGGCAGATGGCTGCAATACTAGGTCAGCAATCAATACGCGGCAAACGTATCATACGCGGATACCTAGAGAGGGCTTTGCCACATTTTGAACTAGGCGACCCATTCCCTAAGGCAAGGGGGTTCGTATATTCATCATATAGGGATGGTCTGGATCCGATTGAATTCTTCTTCCACGCTATGGGCGGGCGCGAAGGCCTAGTAGACACAGCCGTTAGAACTCAGCAGAGCGGATATATGCAGAGAAGATTGATTAATGCATTGGAGCACCTGCGTGTTGAATACGATGGAACAGTAAGAAATCCCCTAGGTGAAATCATACAGTTCAAGTATGGCGAAGATGGCGTTGATCCAGCTAAAAGCGATCATGGTAAGGCTGTTAATGTTAGCAGACTTATTGAGCAGGTTAAACTCATGGTTGAGCGGGGAGAGTTCGCAACAAAAGAGTACATTGAGGAGCAGATAAATAAGGCTAAAGAAGAGCTAACGCCGCTTCTGGTTCGTGAGCTCCTAGATGGATTGGTAAACTCTGGCCTTAGTGAGGAGGGCGTAGACTTAGCGGTTAACTTGGCTCTAGAACGTTATAGGAAAGCTCTTGTTGAGCCTGGAGAAGCAGTTGGTGTAATTGCAGCTCAATCTATCGGCGAGCCCGGTACCCAGATGACTCTGAGAACCTTCCACTATGCTGGTGTAAGAGAACAGAATGTTACGCTTGGATTACCGCGTTTAATAGAGATAGTTGATGCGAGAAGGGAACCATCAACGCCAATAATGACTATATATTTAGATGAGGAGCATAGGAAGAGTAGGGAAAAGGCAACAGAGGTTGCCCGAAAAATTCTCTACACAACGGTAGAGGATATTTCTGAGGCAATTTACATAAACCCTGAAACTGGAGGGATAATTGTTAAATTCGACAAGCGTAGAATGGATGAGCGCGGCATAACGATGGATGATCTAAACAATATTGTTAATATGCCGACCTGCTCTCTGAAGTTTGAAGAAAATATGCTGTTTATTGAGCCTAAGAAGAAGATGGATGTAAAGAAACTTCTAGGCAAAGTTTCATCTTATCATATAGGGGGCATAAACGGCATACGAAGAGTTTATGTGACTGAAGAAGAGGGCGAATGGATTATAAGAACCGACGGCTCTAATCTGCCAAGGGTTCTAGAGGTTATAGGTGTTGACCCAACTAGAACAACCACAAACAATTTACATGAAATAGAAAGGACATTGGGCGTGGAAGCCGCCAGAAACGCCATAGTGGAAGAAGCAACGAGCGTACTTGAGGAGCAAGGTTTGGACGTTGACATAAGGCACATAATGCTCGTGGCCGATATAATGACGGCGACAGGTAGCATTAGGCAGATAGGGCGGCACGGAGTTAGCGGCGGAAAACCAAGCGTTCTTGCAAGAGCAGCCTTCGAAATAACAGTCCCAAACATTGTTGAGGCTGCCATTAGAGGGGAAGTCGATCCATTAAAGGGCGTAACTGAAAACGTTATAATCGGGCAGACCATCCCGATAGGGACAGGGCTGGTTGAAATTTATATGACGGCTCCCTCAGCAACTGCAAACAAGGAGAGTGGTGAAAAAGTTGAGTAGTCTCAGTAAAAGCGACATTGATAAATCTCTAAGTATAGCCGTTAGATCCGGAAAAATTTTATTCGGGTCAAATGTAACTATAAAAAATGTTATGGCCGGGAGGGTTAGGCTCGTAATCGTAGCATATAACTGTCCAAGCGACATACGTGAAAAAATAAAATACTATTGCAAACTATCGAACATCCCATTTATTATATATCCCGGCTCAAGTCTAGATCTTGGTGCAGCCTGCAGAAAACCCTTTCTAGTTGCCTCTTTAGCAGTAAGAGACCCCGGCGATTCGGATATACTCAAATTCTCGGGTGGTGAAAATGTCTAGGGGAATACGTTTCACCAATGAGGAACTAAAATATATAGCGCTTTTTGAAAGCCTGACAGGGGCAAGTGTTAGGGACTGCATAATTGACAACCAATTTGATAGAATAATATTTGTAGTTAAAGAGGGTGAGGCTGGAGTAGCAATAGGCAAAGGGGGAAAGAACATATCGCTTCTTGAGAAGATGACTGGTAAAAA
The DNA here is from genome assembly GCA_018396435.1 of Candidatus Bathyarchaeota archaeon. GTDB lineage: Archaea > Thermoproteota > Bathyarchaeia > Bathyarchaeales > DTEX01 > DTEX01. Next base: position 29,240 of record JAGTRG010000006.1, on the reverse strand, counting down.
ATACGAGATAGTTGAATTTTCCGACGATCCAGTTCAACTGATAAAGAATGCCTTGAAGCCTGCGAAGGTGAAGGAAGTGCGGATAACTAAGAAACCTGATGGAAATACTATTGCTGTCGTCGCAGTGGATTATAAGGATAAAGGTATGGCTATTGGCAAGAATGGTAGAAACGCTGAGAAATTAAGGTTTCTTGCAAAGCGGTATTTTCAGATAAGCAGCGTCTTTATTGTTTAATAGATTGTTTAGGAAAACATTAAACATCCGAACGAAACATTTATAATAGGAAATATTAATTTGGCAATATAGCGCGCGAGGTTAATTGGTTATGGGAAAAGCGCCAAAGGGCGAGTTCGCTGCGAAAAAGCTGGTCAGGAATAGAAAGAAGTGGCGTTGGAGGAGCATATACTATAAGCGGCGCATGCTAATGTTGGATGTTAAAGCCGATCCCCTTGAGGGCGCCCCAATGGCCCGCGGTATAGTTCTTGAAAAAGTTGGGCGGGAAAGTAAGCAGCCAAACAGCGCCATAAGAAAATGCGTAAGAGTTCAACTAATAAAGAATGGTAAGGTTGTTACAGCTTTTCTTCCTGGTGACGGAGCATTAAACGTTGTTGACGAGCATGATGAGGTGATAATTGAGGGAATAGGCGGCTCAAGGGGTAGATCGATGGGAGATATTCCCGGAGTCAGATGGAAGGTAGTTACAGTTAATGGGGTTTCCCTCAAAGATCTAGTAATTGGGAGAAAGGAGAAGCCTCGACGTTAAAACATGCAAATAATTTAAGTTTATCTTTTATCACCATATATCTGAATACTCCTCAAGAAGCGTACCTATAATTTCATCTCTCTCAACTTCCGTCGTATATTCTATTGGAAAATGCTTTCTTAATGGCATTATTAGGAAATGTATTATTCTGTTCATCGTATCATCCCATATTTCAATCATATGCTTCTTCGCTTTCAGCAGCGAATGCCCTTGTATGACTGCGTAAATGTCATCAAAACCTATGCTTGTCTTTGACATAAATATGCGGTCGCCGAGTTTCAACGCGCATATGTCCAGTCTCTCTTCAGATATGTAGTTTCTTACAAGTCTATAAACATGATCTATATCAATCTTTATGTCGGATATCACGCCGTAATCGCTGTCAGTCATTAGAAAGCTCTTTATTAATACTTCGATTAGCTTAGATATGTTTGCTTCATCCTCTATGAATTCGCCTTCGATTCTTTTTCTTAAAGAGTTCTTTTGAAGGGGCATGTATTCTTCACTCTGCCCAAAATCGCTGGTGATCTGATAAGATTTCTGTGATTAAAAATAAAAGTCTATTGAAAAAATATGTGCCGCAAAAATATGCTTATAATAAGTATTTTACCACCTTTTTATTTCTTAATTCTTAAGAGTTTATAAATTTAGAATCTTTCAACTATAAATACCTATAGAAATCCCTAGGTTTAAGCTCACTAAACTCGTCTGTCTGCTCTACAATATGTTTCCTTATATCAAGACAGAGATGACACTTTGACACATACCCATTGTCCTTTTCCCTATATCCATATTCTCTAACTGCGTATTCAAAGAGCTTCATTACGCCTCTAGGCGATGCTAGAATCTCTATTATTGGATGTTCATCAAGATTCACTCCATCTTGACAGATTTTTTCCAAATCTCTAGCATCTCCCAAAGATATGCCGGCACAATAACCTGAAATGTAATTGCAATAGTTATCTACATGAACATGCCAATCCCTCGTTAGCTCTTCCATGCATGACTCATTAAAGAATCTGCTGGCCGGATATCTCCTATAAAGATGACCGATTCTGTATGGTGCCCTACCCATAGGTAAAATTGAGGGAAAGCTTAGTCCAGCGTAAAGTCCCAGCGGATCCTTTTCACCCATCACAGATAGATACTTCTCAAAAGATAAGGTTCCCTTAAGACCTATTGCCCTCATCTGATTTAAGAAAAGGTTTTGATAAACAACCACGTTGCCGTTAAATATGCGTTTACTTATCTTTATGGCCCGCTCTATACGCTCGAAGGGAATATACTCGACGAGAAACGGGTTGGCGCTTATAAGTATGCCCTTTAAACCCGCATCTCTGAGCTCACAAAGTTTCCCCTCAGTTTCCTCATCATCAGTACACCAGAAACAGTTTGTTTCAACAAAAACCGAAGGGATTTCATGCTCATCAGCCATTTTAACCAAGTTAAGCAATAAATTAAAATTCAGGAAAGGCTCCCCACCAGTGAGGTGTAAGCCAAGATTAACCCCTATTTGGCCGGAATTTTTCGGATACCACTTTTTAAAAGATGCTGAGAGAATTTTTAGAATTTTCTCAGCGTCACTTAAGCTTATCCAATCGCTTCTCCACGTAGGGGAGCAAGCATACATGCAATGCCTGCATTCATTAGTGCACTTGTAGGTTAGAAATATTCCGCCTGAAAATGGTTCAGGAATAATCAATCGGTTCACGTCCAATCTTATCCTCCAATTAAGCTATTTTCAATGGTGTAACAACAGATGAAGAATAAATGTTTTATTTGCCGCCAGGTCTATGATGTAATAGGGATGATGTGATAAAAAGGCTGGAGCCAAACCGCGCCGTGACCGAGAGTTACTCCACTGACCTATTTTAGCCCCAAGCCTCAAAAGATGCCTATTTTCTGAACGCTGAAGGCAACTTAAATTTTCTTTTAACCCTATCGATTTGTTCTCCAATAACTTCTATTTCATTCAGGTTTGCTGTTCCAAGTTTTCTTTCCTCGGCAAGCCTCAGATATTTCACTTTGCTAGGATCTATGCCCATGGCTGCCGTAGCGACGGCGTCCACAGCAACCATATTTGTGCCTGCAATAATGAGATTCATTTGAACTGGTGAACCATAGACTTCATCTTCTTCGGAACCAACCAGCCCGTCTACAACGTTAAGTTTCACTTTGTCCCTGAAGAGCATGGCTAAATCAACTATTTTCTCATCCAATCTATCATGCATGATGCTTTTTGGAAGGATCAAACCCATGAGGTTTTTCATGCATAATGTAACTAGGGCCATATGATGAACTTTAAGCTTCGGAACATTTATTATGCATGTGCTTTTAAGAGCTGTTTCAGCAATCCCAACTTCGTGCAATGCTAAAGCGTTGGGTATTTTTAGTTTAATTATTCGGTCTCTATTTAAGTCTATGAGCCTAATGTTATGTCGTCTTACAGCGTCCTTTATTTCCACAACGTTAAACGCCCTCTCAGTGTCGCCAGCTCCGCCTTCGCCCACAACTACATTTCCGCTGACTCCCAAATCCTTGAGGTACATAATTATGCCCTCAATAATGCGTGGATCAGTTGTAACGCCCGTTGAGGGATGCTTAGCTGAAACATAATTTGGCTTGATAAGAACTTTATCCTCGCTTGATATGATTTTTTCAGAGCCAATTAATTTTAGGGCTTTCTCTAGCATTTCATACAAATCGTCACCTTTAACGACAGATACCGTTGCCTTCTTCATTGTAACCACTCGCAACTGGTTGAAGTTAAATCCAGCTTAACTACTTTTCGGATTTTCTCATTATTGATGAGAACGCTTTCTGTGACTTAGATTCTGGTTAAATGGCAAATTTAATATCGCATCTATGGCTTCCTCCGCCTGTTTATTGGAGATGGTCCGCGGGTCCCTCATGAGCATGTCTATCAGCAAATCTTTACTTCTAGCTATAAACGCTTCTAAAGCCAGTCAAGCCTTTCTATCCTAGGATAAAATACGCATGCGTACATTCTTTTCGGTATATGCTCCAGAGGCTCCGGCACAATTTTCTCTCCAGATACTCGTGTTGGCACCTCAACAGCGATGTCGCTTGGTAATCTCGCAACGCTCCGCATACTTCCCGCCCCAATAACGCCTATCTTCACGTCTTTAGCTTCAGGGCTGATAGATGATATTTTTCTCAATTCAAGTCATGAAGGTGGGCAAATCTTTAAACAGCGACGAGAGAATTAGCGCTGATATTTTTGGCTGTCTATCCCTAGTAAACACGCCCTTCCTGTTTAAGATTGTTCTTCCCGGGTTCTGTGGGGTTCTGAAATCCGCAAAGTTCCATACATGTAAACCAGCGATAAAACTCTTCTTTGACAGGGCCTCCACATATTTCCTAATAAATTCTGCTTGATATTCCTCAGACCACATGCTCGGGGGGTCGCTGTGTAACCCTGTAATAGCGTCAGCGCCAAACTCCGTTATGATTATGGGTTTATCTGGATTTTCCTCGTTAATCTCCTCGAGATCTGTTATCATGGAATTTACTCCCTCATCTATGTTGCCCCATTCAGAATACCATCCTCGATAAAAATTCAGCGATATGACATCTACGTAGCCTAAAGCCAGATCTCTAACGCTTCTATGAGATGCAAATGTTATTGGCCTTGAGGGATCTATCTCCTTGAAGTATGCGGCAAGTTTCCTTATGAACTCGGCAACCTCAGGTATGTCGCTTGGTGGCTCATTTAAAACACTATACATTATGACTGACGGCCTATTCCTGTGTTCCCTAATCATCTCGCTGATAACTTCTCTTGCCTTAGCCAAGTAGTCCCCACCGCTAAATAGTTCAGATAAATCCTCTCTTTTTGCGATTATTCTCTCAATGCCCGAGTAGCATAGGGGTGGCTCTAAAATCACTAGAAAACCGAATTCATCCGCCAGGTCTAAATGTTCGCTCGAATATGGATAATGAGATGTTCTAAAAGAATTCGCCCCCATCTTTTTCATAAGGTAAAAATCTCTCACAAGCACCGGACCCGGCAAATATTTGCCGAAAATAATAAAATCTTCATGTCTGCCAAAACCCTTTAAAAAGATCGCCTTTCCATTTAAGTATATTCTGCTGCCTTTAACTTCAACATCTCTGAAACCTATACGCTCATACACAGAATCCCTAATACATCCACCAATACAGATTTCTAGGATTAGAGTATATAGGTTGGGTGCCTCTGGACTCCAAGATTTAACTCCGTCAATTTTTCTCTCATAAACATATTTGCCGGGTTCCACATCGCTGATTCTCTCCCTATATATAATTGAGGTTACGTCTTTGCTGCCTAAAATTACATTTAAGTCAACAGTCTCCTCAGATGCAATGTCGACTGAAACCTTCAAGGATCCCTTACTGTCGGCATTTATGGTTACATCTCTAATATAATGCTGATCGGTGAACTCTACGTATACTGGTCTATGTATGCCTCCGTAATGGAAGAAATCAAAAGCTGCTACATTAAGTTTCACTGCTGGGGGCAAAGCGCTTATTGACGGCGTGTTGTCCACTTTCACCACAACCCTATTGAAGCCTCCGGTTTTTAAATCGCCAACTTTAAATTTGAATGATGTAAAAGAGCCTTCGTGTTCTCCCACGAATTTTTCATTAATCCAAACTTTAGTTTTATATCCCGCCCCCTCAAATATAATCCAAGCCATCTTTCCCTCCAAGTTTTCCCCTATATAGAAGTCTTTCTGATACCAGGCGGCGCCGCTAAATTGATCCCATTTAGGATTTTGCTCATTCCATGATGATGGAACATAAATCAAATCTTCTGATTCAAATCCCCTAAACCACTCCTCTTTCTCACCGATGTTATCCTCATCAACTCTAAATTTCCAGAATCCCTCTAAGGATATTTTAGGTCTAAACCAGCTCTTCATATTCCATCATGAATTATCTTCACTATTTAACCATAAAAATCTTCACAATGTTCCCGCTTTTACATCAAAAAATCTAAAATATAAAAAGGAATCAATCTGTTTTGCTAAATATTTAATATCTGATTTATTATCAGATCCGGCTTAAACGGCTCTATATCTTCGTATCTTTGACCGACGCCAAGGAATAGTATCGGCTTTTTTGTCACATAAACTATTGAGATTGCCGATCCACCCTTTGCATCAGCATCCATCTTCGTTAAAATTGAGCCGCTGATATTTACATATCTATCAAATTCTTCCGCTTGCGAGACGGCGTCATTTCCGGTTAAGGCATCACCAACAAATATTGTGAGGTCCGGCTTTACAATACGGATTATTTTCTCCATTTCAGCCATAAGATTTTTGTTTGTCTGCATTCGCCCAGCTGTATCAACTAGCACTACATTTATCCCCCTTGTTTTAGCGTACTGTACAGCATCATATGCCACGGCGGCAGCATCTGAACCATACTTGTGCTTTATTAAATGAACTCCAAGATTCTTGGCATGCTGCTCAATCTGCTCTATTGAGCCAGCTCTAAAAGTATCGCTGCATGCCAAGACAACAGTGTAGCCTCTCTTTAGCAGCAGATTAGCGATTTTAGCGATAGTTGTTGTTTTTCCAGTCCCATTTATTCCAACAAAAACGATGACGCATGGTTCTTTCAAAACTTGCTTCTTCTCAATGATCTCTATAAGATCCACTTTATTTGGGGTTTCAAACAGCTTTAGAAGCGTTTCCTTCAATGCCTCTTTTATTATTCTACGCCTATCATTAAATCTGCCTATCTTTAAACCTGCAAGGTTGTTCTCAAGATGCTCGCATATATGATCAGCAACAACAACAGCGACATCATTTTCTATAAGAGCGAGCTTAAATTCCCAAATAATTTCGCGGATTTCTTCCGGTCTAAGTTCTGTAGTTGAAACCTTAGTTACGAATCCACTTATGACTTCACGTAGCCTTTCAAACATGCCCTTTTCTCTCTTAGCCCTGCCCTCTAAGCGTTGCTGTTAATTCTTGAAGTTTATCTTGTCCTTCTTGCATTCTGATTAAAACTTGATTTAGCTGCTGCTCTAAGGCCGCTTTAGTCTTGTTTAGTTCAGCTATACGGTTTGCTATATCTTCTTTAGCTTCCTTTATAGATTTTTCAACAGCTATCCCGGCGCCTATACCGTAAACAACTTTATCCGTATCCTCAAGTTTAGCTTTAACATATGAACCTCCGCCGATTGGGACAAATATCGAATCGGAATCTTTCTTTTCGATTCCCTCAAGAGACATGCTGGCTAAATTGAGTTCTCTTATGGCCGCATTAATGAGGTTTACTCTCGATTGGAGATATTCAGCGGTGTTTTCCAATATTCTAAGCTCAACTATCAGCCTTCTAACATCATCCTCAGTTGAGGTTGACATTTATTAAATCACCCGAAAGCATAAAGAGGTCACGTAGCTTAAATAGGTTAGGTTTCCTCCTTGGACGGCATCTCCTCAATGTTTTCGATCTCTATTTGAAAACGTTTAACTCTATGCTTGCTTCCTAAGAGTTTATAGATTTCCTCTATGGCATGCTCCGGTTTTAGTGCTCTAACCTCCTTCTTAAATGTTGTCTTAAAGTTTGATTTCATGATTTTTCCAGTTACCTTATAGATTTTAATTTCACTCATGATGTTCAACCACCTTCAAGGCTTGACTTATCATGAACAATTCCGGACCTGTTGTTAAGGAGCCTGCGACGGCAACATTGCTGTTTCCAATAAGGCCCGTGGCCACATATGGGATTCCACAGTTGATGGTTCCAGCATTAATAGGAGCTTTTAAAACCTCACCTAAAAGTTTTTCCTCCTCGGGTTTAATTAGCGGATGGGCTAAAACCCCCTTATCTGTTGCGACTGCAAGCGAGCCAACATGAGGCAGTCCAGCTATTTCACTGGGTACAGCCTCAACACCAAGCGTATCAGAAATCGCCTTAACCTCAGGTTTTTTCAGCCTTGGGTCAACTATTGCGCCGCGATCATTGGCTAAAACAAGATTTCCGAAAGCAGTCTTTTTACTATCCCCCATTACGGTTATATTTACCTCGGTTAACGTTTTTTTTAAGGCGGCTATTTCCTCATCATATACCGAATGCGGAAGAATCAGTCCGTAAGAGTTGGCGCATACCAAAGAACCAATTAACACTGAGCCGCTTACGTTCGTCTTTACGACGTTTACGTTGAACCATTTCTCAATCTTCTTTATTGTGTTCTCGGGCAGCTGATTTGGCACGATGACGAATCTGTCGGTTGCTCGCATGAATACACCTATACTTGCGCTGCCAAAAATATCGAGGAGGAAAAGCGGCATCCCTATTCTCCTTCAGCTAAGCGGACTGTTACCAGCCCATCCTTATCCTTTGCAGCTTTTATCCTAACCTTTCGCGGAGGCTTCTCAATTCCCCTGCTCCAAATCTTTTCATTAACCTCGTTTGAGATTATTATGTCTTCATTCTCAACCTTCATGTGTCTTCTAATAAACTCCCTAAGTATGCGTACTGCTCTAGGAGCCCTTTTGGTTACTGGCATAATCCATGCCTTGCTGAGCGGAACAGTATATATGCGTTCTTCTACGATATCGCTTTCAGATTTAGGCTCAGTTTTTTTCTTTTCCTCAGTTTTCTCTTCCTCTCCCTTATCACTCATCTGCAACACCTCAAGCTTTTATCTTTGTTCTTCTCCAATGCCTTTTAGGGATTCTGCTGATCTTACCTAAGGTTCTGGCTATGACCCATGAGGGTACGGCCTTTCTTTCCTTACCAGCTTTTATAAGTCTAAGTTTTTTGGCAAGGGGCTTGTATCTAGCCATTTTCACATCCTCCTTATACGAATCTCCTTTTTATCCATTTGCAGTTTTCTTAAAATCTCTTTCATCTGTTCATCATCTATCGGAATGCTTATTCTCCCTTGCTGTGCAATCTGAATGAGCTGCAGTTCAAGCTGAGACGCAAACTCAGGTTTAACCATTTTGAGGTTTGTAAGCCTCTGCCTAGCTTCCGGAGTGAGTATTTTTCGCAATATGGCTTGTTTCTCCATCTCAAATTTTTTCTGTGCCTCTACAGCCTCCTGCTCCTGCAAAAGCCTCTGCTGTAGCTCCATGAGTTTTCGTTTTCTTATTGCTTCAAGCTCCTCTTCATCTGCATTCAAAGATGATGCACCTGCCTTTTAGTACTTCGTTAGCTCCGGGATGGTCTTTTCTAGCTCCTTTTTAATTTCAGCTGCAAGCGAGTCTAGAAGCTTCCTTCCCTCAGGGGTGGTTACTCTTCCTCTACCCCTTACAGTCTCTATGAAACCGGCTTTTTCAAGCTGCTGTAAGGCTCTTCTTATTATTGCTCCGCCCCCCTTCCTAGCATGCTCGGGTCTAACTCCCATATTCTTTCTTCCACCATATTCAGAGCGTAAATGTTCAATACCTATTGGCCCCGTCACGTAGACCTTCCGAAGTAGGGATGCGCATCGAATATACCACCAGTCTGGGTTCTGCGGGGGGCGCTCAGCGTGGGCGCCAGTTTTCACATATGGCGTCCATTCCGGGGGCTTGATAGCGTCGACATTATCCTTTAAGTATTTCGCTAACCGTTCTATCAATATTGCCGGTGGGACATCGTATGGTGTTGGCAATGTTACTCATTCCTCGCTTAATATACTTCTTCACTATTCTAGAATGCGGTCTTATAAATACTTACTTCTCATTTTTTAGGCTTAGATAATGTGAATGTATGGCCAATTATTTGAGTTACTCTTGCGCCGGTTGCTAAAGATACTTTTTGGGCTATGCTCTCCACAGCGCCGCTTGTTAAAGCCGTTTTTAACACTTTAACCTTCACGGTTCTTCTCTTATCAAGATGCTTGATTATCTCAATGATCTGGGCCTCAGTTAATCCCTTCTTGCCTATTCGAACAGTTGGTTCTTTAGAGGAAATTTTCTTAGAAGATGCGCGCGCTGGCATTACTTATCCCTCTTTCTTAATGGTCTCCTCATGTGCCCACCGCAATATAAGCATGTGACAACCACATGCGGTTCTCTTCTTAATTGTATGCGAAAACGTGAGCTTACTCCGGGGAAAATAAACCTTTTGCAATGCTTACATATTAAGAGGCGTTTTTCCCTCGGCAACTTTATCCTAGCTCGCATAGCAATCTTCCTCGCGTTTTCCACATATTTCTGTGCTAGATCCGGCCTTTCATGAAGCATTTCTAGGGCTAGGTTGAAGAGCCGTTTGATGCGTTCCAGAGCTATTTCTTTAATTTTTTCTCTTTCACTCATGATTTTTCCTAACTTTTACTTCGCCTACTTCGATTATAAAATATGTTATGCCTGAATTATTTCTGGTTCTCTAAAAAATCGTAAATATTTACTAGGGATATGAGCCAACTTAGGTAGGAGTTTATTGAAGCCCTAAGCGCCGTAGTATCCTTAGCCTTAAACTTCAATAGTATGCTTTCCCTATCCCTAAATACTTTAACCTTTGAGCGGTATCTTAAGGTTGCAGCGGTTTCTGGCTCAATAGATTTCCTTATTATCTCAGCTTCATTAGTAGATGGAAACGTAAGGCGTATAACTGCTGACGCTTCCTCAATCATACCTGCCACACTACATGAGAGATTTTTATACGCGGCCCTATTTCAGCGTTGCTGGGTAAAACATAAAAAGAGATGCATGCCAAGCAATCTTCACTACTTGTGAAGCGTAAATATGCGTTATATATTGATGGGGCTTCCTCAGCCTTGAATAGGGGCATCTCAAAAAATTCTGATAGGCTTGATGCCAATTTTTCCACTTCATCATTCTTTATTTCCGTAGAATCCAAAAACATACATCTAATTAGTTTCTGGTTATTCTCTTTAGAAGCCCCGAACTCCCTTTTCAACCTCACACCTGAAACATATAGGCGTGGCGCTTTCTCTCTCATTTTTCCATCAATTACCCTAAAGAATCTTATCCTTCCCGGACCACCCTTCCATCTATCGACCACAATAATTTTTTCGATCTTCATTTGAACGGCTTTTTCAGCAAGATCGAAAAAGCTTGTTTTTCCCCGGTTAATTTTTACTAAGCCGGGTATTGAACAGGCTAGATCGTTACATAGGCTTCTAACTCTTCTAGTAGGCCTATGCGAGGTCGTTAATAAAATCATTTGTTTTATCCTTTTTAAGCGCCCTTGGCTGCGCGCTCAGCAGTTATGCCAATCTTGGTTTTCGGAGTGTACGCTCCACCGGCAAATCTGAAGCCGCATTTACCGCAGATCCATATGCCAACGCTTTCTCTGCGCACATAATTTAATCCGCATTGTGGGCATGGATGTGGTTTCCTCATTTCAGACATAACTTCAACATAGCGTTTCCTAACGGATACGCCGTATCTTGTGCCGAACCCCCTAGCTGGTCCAACCTTCTTTGTTCTTTTTCCCATCAGGTCTTCACCAACATTTTTCTAAGTTCTTCAGCTTTCTCTCGGGCCATATGAGCGGCTTCCATAATCTGTTGCGGTGTTAACGCTCCAGGGCCGCCCTTTTGAATCGCGCTTATCTTATTATCCTTATCAAATGTTATTGTTAACCGTGCGCTCATAGCCTCCTCCTCCTCAAGCCATGGGTCTACGATGAGCTTATCGCTTATATTCGCTAAGGTGATAGATACCGGGAGATTCTTTATTGGCAGCGGAATATAATCGTTTGTTTTCTTAACTTCGTTATCCTCCACAACGTATACAGGTATTTTAGTATTCAATAGAGCAGCTAATGACGCTAGTGATGATGCGTCAATTAAGTTTCCGTCATGATTAAGCACATAGATATCAATGAATATTACATAAACTTTTTTCCCCGGGATAAGACATAATTTCTCAAGATCGATGGCTTTGGATTCCCGTATGCCTCTATCAACAACCCTTGCTAATTCGATGGATTCTTCGCTGGGCGGGCCGGCTTCAAACTCTGGCGATGCCAGCGGCACAAACTCTGAGTTTACAGTGAAGACTCCCTCATCAGGCCTATCTAGAAAGGGGTCGCCTATCTCAACTTTAACTCCCACGACGACTTCTGTTTTGCCAAGCAGCGCTCTGGACGAACCTTCAGCTTTCTCAATTATTCCTGTTTCCACCTTAATCGGGCGGTAATCTTTAAGTCCTCTACCATCAAGTCTCTTGCCGCTGGCCACCATCTGGGCTATCTGCTTCTGCCTTATGCGTGAAACCATTATCGAAGACATTCTTCAACCTCCTCCTTAATTGTTACATATCTGGACCTCAGGGCCTCCTTCTGAAATTTATATATTTGCTTACAGCCCTCCATTGCAAGGTTTAGGGACTGATTAAACTCCTCAATGGTTAATGATCCGTCCATTTGAAGAAGCGATATTAATCCCAGATTTGGCATATACGCAACTGGCACATCAGCCTCACCCTCCTTATCTTCAATGTCATTGAGATCTAGCACTAAGACGCCGTCAACCTTTCCAGCGGCGCATGCAACCACAAGGTCCCTCATAGGAATGCCAGCATCGGCTAATGCTAAAGCGGCGACAGTTGTGCCAGCGCATCTTGTTCCCCCATCGGCTTGAAGCACTTCGATGAATATATCAATGGATGTTCTCGGGAACTTCTCAAGAAATATTGCTGGCTCAAGGGCCTCTTTTATAACTTTGGAGAGTTCTATTTCACGTCTCGATGGTGCTGGGGACTTACGCTCCTCAACTGAGAATGGAGCCATATGGTATCTGCATCTGAGAAGAGATCTATCCGGTAAAGCTAAATGTCTAGGGTGAACCTCTCTAGGTCCGTAAACAGCGGCTAATATTTTATTTTTTCCCTGCTCAATATAAGCTGAGCCGTCAGCATTACTTAATACACCTACTTCCATCTTTATTGGCCTAAGCTCGTTCGGTCTTCTTCCATCAACCCTCAGACCATTTTCATTTATCAACCTGATTTTTCCACTCATTTCTTTGCACCTTTCTCTTTCCTTATCATTTCAGTAATCCGATCCGTCAGTCCAGAGGTGTGAGCTTCCTGAGCAATCTTCTCAATTGCCATAATAGCCAATCTTTCATGCTCAGGACTTGGTCCAGAAATTAATATTATGCCATTTTGCCCAACGGTTATTTTACATTCAGTCTCATTTTTAAGCATATTTATCATCGAGGCTTTACGCCCTATGATCCTAGGTATTTTTGCAGGAGAAACTTTAACTATTTGCCCTTGAGTGATTTTTCCAAGCCCCGGTTCCTTAATTGTGAGAACCGGGTCGATGGTTCGGTCAAAAGATATGATTTTTGCAAAAATTAAATCTCCAACGTCCAGAAACCTCGTTAGATCATCCTTTTGCTGTCTAAAAGGTTTGTTTAGCGCCTCGCTGGCTCTTAAGGTAGCCTGATAGGGGGAATTTATGTTGACAACCCAACCATTAATATTCACATCTTCTATCTTGCCAATAACCTGGTCGCCAACTGAAGGGATGTAGAACGTGTTTAATGCAACAACTTGAACCACTTTTTCCCCGTACTCTACAAGTCCAAGTCTGCTAGCGTAAATCCTAGATCCCTCCTTATACGTGTTGTTGCCAGCTATATAGTCACCTTCTGCTAGAAGATCGCCGGGAGTTACTACCTGCCTATTCTCAAAAAAGAACATGATGACGCCACCTAAACTACTTTAAAATTTTGGCCTCTAGGTTTCCATGGGTGATTTCACCCATCTTCTCTAAGAAGGGTCCGTAAAATCCAGCGGGCATCTCTAGGATTATGGAAAGTGAGCCGTCGCTTAACCAAACCTCATTTTTTATTGTTCCGAAGGATTTTAGAGCCCCATAGGCTTTGCCAGCATGCTCGGGGGGTATGCGGACCGCTACGGAGATCTTTTCGACGCTGAGCGGTAAAACTGTGCGCAGAACCTTGATGGCCTCATTTGCTTGCTCCTCGACGCTTTTAAATGGATCGATGGGAAAGTGAACTTGCTCAAGAGCCTGTTCTATACGGGTTGGCGGGTGAGGAAGCTTCGTTCTCGGATCCATAGCGTTACGTGATATAAAATCAATGATCTGCCTACGCTTTTCTTCAATAAGCTGCCTCCTCTGCTGGGTTGTTAGCTGAAGAGTGCCCTTCTTAAGTATGATTTTGGCTATTTCTAGCGGGTCTAGGGTTCCAAAGGCTTCTTTCAGTTTCTTTTCAGGAGACCTTAAGCCCTTGTTTGCGTCAGTAAATATTACATCTGTAACTAGTATATCTGAAAGCGATACGGATTTTCCGCTACGGAATGCAAATGCTGGGTCTGGTTTAACTATTATCTCAAAATTCTCTCCATTTATATTTATGCGCGCAATCGTATAGTTTTTACTCATCTCCTCTCAGCTACCTTACACTTCCTTCGTGTATTTCTCAACTTCTTCGTCAGACAGCATCTTAAACCGTCTGGTTGAGGCTGGAATGACGGATATTTTGATTCTAGGCTGTTCGCCCCTAGCCTGCATCGACTTAATTAAGCATTTAACCCCGAGCTTTATGGCTTCTTCAAGGGTTAAGTCATCACGGTACTCCTCCCTAAGCACGTTCTCAGCGGTTTCACGGCCAATTCCTATAGCAACAGCCTTATATGCCCTGTATGTTCCGCTTGGGTCCGTCGTAAAGAGTTGGCTTCCGCTCTTATCGACTCCGGCGAAAATTATGGAAACGCCGAAGGGCCTGACTCCAGCATGCTGTGTGTAAAGCTGTTTTATGTCGCCTATTCTCTTTGCAACAACCTCTACATCCACCGGCTCATCGTACATGAGCCTATTGCTCTGAGCGAAAACCCGGGCCTCATCGATCAATATTCGTGCATCAGAGCTTAAGCCGACAACTGCGGCTCCAATGTGCTCATCAACTTCATATATTTTCTGGGTGAACTTTGGATTCTGCAGTTTAGACTCAATTTTTTCCTCAGCCCCTATAATGACCCCCTCGGGGCATGTTATACCTATAATGGTTGAGCCCCTATAAACTGTTTCCAATGCGTATTCAACTTGGAATAATCGGCCATCTGGGGAAAAAACTGTGATGGCTCTATCATATGCTCCTGGAACTGCAAAGACAGACAATTTTCATATCACCCTCTCTTCCATCATCAAATCTTTCTCTTCTCTTTGAGAAGTAGAAGATGAAACTAAAAAACCTTTTGTATTTAAGTCCGCTTTTGCTTAGATATTTTTAACAACTGAAATGGTTTTTTCAGCGGTCAATACGCATTTTAGCAGATCATCAATCGTTGATAGTAGGGTTGCAATATTGTCGCCACAGTACTTTATGGTTGTAACAACTTTTCTCTCCATCTTCTGCGTCTCCACGATTAATCCACTGGGCGTCTCCGCATTATCAGGCGAGACAGCCTTAAATATGGCTTCCGCCTCCGCCTCATCATCGTAGACGAGCAATATTTCAGCTTCCACCTCTTTTCATCCTCACCATATATTCTTTTACAAGGGAGTCAACATACTTCAAGAATTGTATTTTCTGCTCGTAAGGTACTTGAGCGCCAGCTGCAATATCATGTCCGCCGCCTATTCCCGAACATTTCTCCGCAGCCATGCTTATTATTTCTCCAAGATTTAATCCCATCCTAGCTATCGAATCTGTTGTGCGTGCTGAAATTTTAAGCACTCTTTCTTTAGGCATGAAAGAATATGCAACCAGCGGCTTCTCTGGCTTCGGCAAGTTCGTTGTGATTATGGTCGATATTGCGCTTATAGATTTCTCATCAATATCTTTCTCGCCATGAAGGATATAGATGTTCTCCCATTCTTCAATGCGATCCGGATTTTCATTCAACCATTTAAGGTATTTAGTGATCGTATGCCTATAATCCTCTAGAACTGTTAGGGCTTCCTCATAGGTTGCGCTTCTATCGCCCATGCATATGGCTACGCCTAAGCCCGGAACCCCCATTCTTCCAGTTGCATTTAGGAGAAGCGCGAACTCTCGGGCATCTCTAAGCGGCGTCCACGGCTCCTCTTTTAAAAGGATATACACCGCACCTATAAGGTTCATGGCTACTTCGCTTTTAAAACCTTTCGAGATCAGATAGTCGTGCAGAGCGGAGAATATCTTACGTTTTTCGTCTGACGCTAGGTCCCTTAGAGCGCGCCACCTATCGTTTCTTTTGAGTTCAATATGTAGTTCGCTTAGGAACGCTAGGGTTCGATCCTCCTCCCCGCTTATTCCGGGTATGTAAGGGTTTGTCGTATAAGCTAGGGCTTTATGTATTGGCCGCGTTTCCCTACCGAAGAACAGAAGATCTATTTCAACGGCTAGTAGCCCGGATCTAATGGCATCACTGACAATAAACTCATTTACGCCGCCTAGCCTTCTCTCGTCATATTTATCCTGTAGATCTCCTAAAGCTCCTATAACGGCTAGATGCGAAAGATCAATATTATTCTCATTTATGGACTTTGCCACCAAATACGCTATTCCAGCGGAGCTTATTTCCCGAGCCCCATCTATCCCTAACAGATGTGGATTAACATGTATAAAGGATTCTTTAGGTTTACCTATAGGCTGATGATGATCTAATATAATTGTTTCCCTACTCTCTGCTTTAGCGCATAATACGTCAAGGTAGCCGCTTCCCATGTCAGTAAATATTACTAGTGTATCATCTCCGCTCTGTGAATATGCCTCATTTATAACATCC
Source organism: Candidatus Bathyarchaeota archaeon (assembly GCA_018396435.1). Taxonomy (GTDB): domain Archaea; phylum Thermoproteota; class Bathyarchaeia; order Bathyarchaeales; family DTEX01; genus DTEX01. The sequence continues at coordinate 12,814 of JAGTRG010000006.1, read as the reverse complement.
TCATCTAACCATCGCTCTATTCTAATGCAGAAGCTAGCCCCAGACCGGAACAGAGCTTTCCCCAGAATTCCGGCGGACGATATGCCGTCGGCATCCATATGAGATATTACAAGGATCTTTTTACCCTCATCAAGGTTTTCAAGAATAATCTTGGACGCCGCACGGGCTTCATTAATGATATCACTAATTTTATCACGGGTCATTTAGAACCCTTTTAGGTAATAGAGGCTACTATTGCCTTATACTCCCAGTTTGAGGGCAATATGCCCTTCTCCTTATAGTAGTCAGATAAGCGGTGAATCTTAGATTCAATGAGCTGCAAGGCTCTCTTATTACGCTTGTCTTTCTTGTTCCTCTGCAAATGGGCTGTTATACGCGCGGCTTTTCTGAGGAGATTTTCTAAATCCTCAGGAATTTTAGGCGCCAGACCATTATCTTTAAGTATTTCAGTTATGCTTTTTCCAACGATGGGTTTTACAAGCGGAATACCATACTGATCGCGCAGTATCACACCTATCCTGCTTGACGGGATCCCCTCCCTAGCAAGCTTAACTATTAAGGCTACAATCTCCTCAGGTTGATACTTACACCAGCTTGGGGATCTTTTCCCAACGGGTCTGGTGGAATGTGAGCGCCCTTTTTCCTTTTTGGGCAATACTGATCCTCCAATAAGCTTTTGAAAAAGAGACGCACACGTATTTAAAAGCTTTGTTGTTCCCATTTCCTAATCTTCCACATGATTAATACGCATTCCCTCATGTGGCGATAATTTATAAAGGAGAGATGAAATGAGAGTTCCTAACTTAGCCGTGGGAATAATCAATGTTTCAATTAGGAAAGATTAAAAGCGCGATTGTACAATAATTACTTAGGCTGTTTAAAATTATACAAAAAGTGGTTATTATGTGGGATAAGATAGTAAAAGCCTTGGAAGGTTACCCTGAAAGACTCAATGTTGCAAAAATACTCATTAAGAATGGCTTAAGTGTGAGAAATGGGAAAATCTACTGCGGAGACATAATTATACCAGTCGTTAGGATAAGCCGGGTTGCTAAGGTTGATAGGAGAACAGTTACTCAAACGGTGAAGATGATTGAGGGCAACCCGGATTTGAAGGTCATATTTAATGGTATAAGCCCAGCTGGGTCATCACTGCGCGATGTGGCTAAGCATTTAAACTTTGGTGTTGTCGAGATAACTCCGGTGGATGCCAGAACGCCTGGCATATTGGCGGCTTCAGCCTCGCTAATAGCGCAAAAGAACATAAGTATAAGACAAGCGATAGTTGATGATCCGGAGCTCACTCCTGAGCCGAAGCTGACGCTTATAACCGAAATGAAGGTGCCTGGTGAACTTATACCTGAGTTCCTAAGGATAAAAGGCGTTTCGAAGGTTTCGGTGTATTGAGGAAGATAGCGTGCTTGAACTGCTGGGTATAGCTTCTCTATCGTTTATGGCAGCTCTATCCGGAGCCGTTGTTCCAGGACCAGTTTTCACGCTCGTAGTCTCGGAGTCTATGAGAAGCGGTAGGATAGCCGGTCCCTTAATTGTGCTTGGACATTTGATTCTTGAATTACTTATAATTTACCTAGTTTTCTTAGGATTGGGTCCATTGATGAAAACTAAGCATGCTTTAACTATGATGAGTTTTATAGGTGGAGCCATGCTGTTTTTTATGGGTTTTCGTCTGATGAGGGATTCATTAAACCTAAAAATTAACGATGTAGTCTTAGCCTCCAATTCTAACCTTGCCAAAACAAGGTGGGGTTCGCGTGGCTTACTTATTTCCGGATTTTTAAGTAGCGGTTCGAATCCCTATTTCTATCTTTGGTGGCTGATGGAGGGATCCCCTTTAATAATGAGCGCTGTATCTATCGCTGGGGCATCAGGCTTATTAGCGTTCTTGTTTGGGCATGCATTTGCGGATTTAGCGTGGTTTAGTTTCAAAAGCTACTCAATTCATAAAAGTAGAAAATTTTTAAGCAGGAGAATTGTTAAGGCAATACTTTTTGGCAGTTCCATAGTCCTAATCTCTCTCGCAATTTATTTGCCATTTTCACTTTATTTTCAAGTTAATATGCTCGTTAATGCGTTCATAAGATTCTGGACAAAACGCTTTTACTGTTGAATCGCACTTATTCTTTGATTTAATTAGGGATGAGCTGTCGGGCGATGGATTTATCATTTGAACAAACGCAAGAGATGAAGGAAGTTCAAGACAATGTATTTAATTTGCTGGTTCGTCCAATACGCAAGCTTATTGAGGAAAGGGGTTTCAAATATCCAACGGAGCCTCAATCAAAGGTTATACCTAAAATTCTTGAGGGTAAAAATGTTCTTCTTATATCGCCGACTGCGAGCGGGAAGACTGAGGCGGCGATCCTTCCAATTCTTAACATGCTTATTCAGATGCCTAGGAGAGAGCCTGGGATAAAAGTTCTTTACATTACGCCTTTAAGGGCTCTAAACCGTGACATGCTTGAGCGTTTAGAATGGTGGTGTAATAATTTAGATATTAAATTAGCTGTTAGGCATGGTGATACGGACGCAAATGAACGTTCGAAGCAGGCTAGAAGCCCGCCGGACATGTTAATAACGACACCTGAAACGCTACAGTCAATTTTATCTGGGTGGATCATGCGCCGCCACCTGCAATCCATGAGATGGGTTGTTGTTGACGAGGTGCATGAGCTTGCTGATAATAAACGTGGCAGTCAACTAGCGTTAGCGCTTGAAAGATTAAGAACTATAACTAATGAAGACTTTCAAATAATTGGACTTTCTGCAACCATTGGCACGCCGGAGAAGGTTGCGCAGTTTCTCGTGGGAAACAATCGTCCGGTTGAAATTGTCAAGGTTCCCGTTGCAAGGATGATGAGGTTGCAGATAATATATCCTAAACCTGAACAGAAGGATGAAGAATTAGCTTCATCGCTTTTCACCCACCCTGAAGTTGCGGCGAGATTGCGCGTGATGCGTCAATTTATTGAGAGACACAGTTCGGCTCTACTATTTACTAACACACGTACAATTTCCGAAATCTTAGCGAGCAGATTTAAAATATGGGATGTTAACTTTCCAGTTTCCATTCATCATGGTTCCTTAGCTAAGTCCTCTAGGATCGCAGCTGAGAGGGGGCTTAAACAGGGGGAATTGCGTGGTTTAGTTTGCACAAGCAGTCTGGAGCTTGGAATAGATGTTGGCAGAATAGATCTGGTGATTCAATATATGAGTCCAAGGCAGGTTACACGGTTAATACAGCGTGTTGGGAGAAGCGGTCACAGGATTGGATTGGTTGCGAACGGCATAATTATAACGATGGATTCCGACGACACCTTAGAGGCAATGGTTATAGGCAGAAAAGCGTATAATGAGGAGCTGGAGCCTGTTGACATACCTGAAAAGCCCTTGGATGTTTTAACCCATCAGATAACGGCTTCCTTGCTGAAGAGGAAACGCCTAACATTCGATGAAATATGCGAGGTTTATAAAAGATCCTACCCTTATAGGAATTTAGTTGTTGACGATGTGAAACGGGTTTTAGAGTATATGCATAATCGCTTCCCAAGATTGGCGTGGGTTTCCTTTGAGGATAATGTGGTTCTAAAGCCTCGTAGAACAAAGGCCCTCTTCGAATATTTCTTCGAGAACCTCTCAATGATACCTGATGAGAAACATTACCTTGTCGTTGATAAGAACACGGACACGGCGATAGGGCTGCTGGATGAAGCTTTTGTAGCTGAGTATGGTAAGCCGGGTGTGAAATTTATCATACGTGGAAGCCCCTGGAAAATTATGAGCATGGATGCGGACAAAATTTATGTGAAGTCAATTGATGATCCAACAGGGGCTATACCGAGCTGGGTTGGCGAGGAAATACCGGTGCCCTTCGAGGTCGCTCAGGAGGTTGGCGCCATAAGGGGATTTGTGGAGGAAAAAATAATGGCGAACTTAAGCCCTGAAGAGATTGCGAGGGATCTGGCTAAAATATATCCGGCGGATGAAGAAACAATTTTGGAAGCAATAAAGGAAACTGTTGAGCATGTTAAGGAAGGCTGCCCAGCTCCAACGGACAAGCGGATAACAATTGAGGTATGGGGCGACTTCATAATAATGCATTGCAGCTTCGGCTCATTAACCAATAGGGCTTTAGCTCAAGTTCTTGGCCACGTGATTTCTGAGCGGACAGGATACTCCGTGATTGTTCAGCATGATCCGTACAGGATATTCATTCAAACCATGGGGGAAATTAAGCCTGAATCAATCATGGAAATACTCTCAGATCTGAAGAATTCGACGGAAGATTTCATTAAGGAGACACTTACAAAGGCTGTTGTTAAAACAGGCATATTTAAGAGGCGCCTAATACATGTTGCTCGACGTTTTGGAGCTATAAAAAAGTGGGTTGACTTCGAAAGCGTTAGCCTAAGAAACTTGATCAAAAGTTTTGAGGATACAGTAATCTATGAAGAGTCCCTAAAAGAGGTTTTCACGAAGGATTTGGATATTAAAAATCTGATCAATGTTCTTGACATGATGAGACGTGGTAGGATAGAAATAGTTAGAATTGAAACGCGTGGAGAGGCAAGCCCAATAGCCCGCGTAGGCATAGAGCGTGTAAGCATGAAAACAGACCTTATACCGCCGGAAAAAATGCGGAGAATCCTCATAGAATCGGCCAAAGCTAGGCTTCTAGGTGAGACGAGAACTTTTGTCTGCACAGACTGCTGGGATTACATAGAGATGGTAAGCATTAAGGATTTACCGGAGCATCCGCGCTGTCCCAAGTGTGGGTCACCGAACCTTGGTTTGCTTGAGGTTGAAGATTACGAAGCTTACCCATTGATTGAAAAGAAAAATGAGAAGCTGACTAAGAGTGAAGAGCATCTCAGGGACGAAGCGTTTGAAACAGCTAAGCTCGTTTCAAAATATGGAAAAGCCGCGGCGGTGGCTCTCTCAGGTAGAAGACTTAGGCTAAGCAATGTGAAGGAGATATTGGCTAAAGAGAGCAAGATCACGGACGAATTTTTTGAATTAATAATAGAGGCTGAACGCGAGGCGCTAAAGAGAAGGTTCTGGTAAATTTATATATTTGAAAATCATCTAGAAGCGTAAGGTAAAAATAATGCCTCGATGATTAAATGGAAAAGTGAAAAAGAGGTGGAAACATTTGTTAATATCTCCCTTCGTTGCTTCTCCCGAATCAGTTATAAGAAGGCTTTTAACTATGGCTGAGCTGAAGCCTGGCGAAATATTTGTCGATCTTGGCGCTGGTGACGGTCGACCGGCCGTTATTGCTGCAAAAGAATTCGGGGCCGTAGCCATTGGTATAGAAATCAGGGAAGATTTGGCGAAACAAGCTATGAGAAGAGTTAGCGAGTTAGGTCTACAGGAGAGGGTTAAAATAATTAATGATGATCTCTTTAACGTTGACATAAGCATGGCTGATGTTGTCTACTTATATCTTACTACGAGCGCCAATGAAAAGGTTAAGCCAAAGCTCGAATCTGAGCTCAGAAAGGGAACAAGGATTGTATCACATGATTACGAGATAATGGGATGGAGGCCAATTAAAGTTGAAAAATTCTGTGAGAATCAATTTTTAGGTTTTCCAACTCACACATTATACCTTTATAGGAAGATTTAAGTTTTCGCAGCGGGCACCTTATCCATCGCTGCATAATCAAATATCCGCAATCTCTTCCGACATAATCCTCCAGTCCTCATTTTTACTTAATTTTTAAGAATCCCCGAAAATTAAATTAGTGCGCTGTCAACTATTGGAAAATTTATTAGGAAGATTTTAATTCAAAATTTCTGAGGCTCAAGGTCTCCGGGGAGCAGTAAAATGGGCTTCGTTCCTTGGAGATACATTAACTCATGGTGCTGTAATGGATGCGGGCTGTGCTGTAGGGAATTTGAGGTAGTCTTGACCTTTAATGAGTGGCTTAATATAACTAAGACTTACGGCGCTAGCGTAACACGGGCTGGTCTAAATAAATTTTATATGGGTAAAAAGAGCGATGGTTCATGCGTCTTCCTATATACTGTCCCCGATGGGAGACAATTATGCGGGTTACAGAATAATAAACCGCTTGCCTGTAAGGTTTGGCCCTTTAAGATACTTAATAAGCCAAAGTATGGCGGTGCTAATGAAGCACTCTTCAACTATAATGGGCAAAAATTATTCATATATATTGATCCATTCTGTCCCGGCATACGTTGGGGTCCACCATCTGCTGAATTAATCTATAAGGTGATACCTGAATTCATAGAGGTGGCTTCAGGGCTTAGGCAAAAACAATTTTATTCAACAATGCACGTGACGCCGGGCTTCTACATATTTTATAAAAAAGGATATTGAGGGTAACATAGCGTGTAATTTTCACTGGATCTCTGCCTCACTAAAGAATTTTCGTAGATGGAGGAGGCTTCTTCTGCCAGTAACTTCAAACTTGCCGGTGAGCCTTATATCCTCAGATGAGCTGCCAACCATGACCTCATATAAGCCGGGTTCAACCACTAATCTCATATCCCGATCATAGAAGGCAATCTGATCCATATGTAATCTGAATGTTATTTTCCGTCTTTCTCCCGGCTCTAATGCAATTCTCCTGAACCCCTTTAGTTCCTTAACCGGTCTAGAGACCGATGCCACTGTGGCGCGGATGTATAGTTGTGCAACTTCTTCGCCCCTTATTTCGCCGACGTTTTTGACATAGAAGCCAATAGAGACTTTGCCTGCTGGCCCAACCTTACTCGGCTCTATTTCAAGCGAGGAATAATCAAACTTTGTGTAGCTTAACCCATGCCCAAATGGGAATAAAGGTTTGGCGCTCATAAAGACATAGTCTCTGAACGAAGAGTTCCTTCTATTGTAATAGATTGGTATCTGCCCAGCATCCTGCGGTATGGTGATGGGCAACTTGCCGCCAGGGCTATAATCGCCGAATAGGATGTCTGCTACAGCGTTCCCACCTTCCTCCCCTGGGAACCATGCCTCAACTATCGCGGATGCTTTTCCGGCTATTCGTCCTATTGATAGAGGTCTACCGTTCACGAGCACTATTATTAATGGTTTACCTGTATCGAAAAGTCTCTCAATAAGATCTTCCTGAACTCCGGGAAGTGAAAGGCTTGCGCGATCTCTTCCCTCACCGGTTACGGCTGGCAGATTAAACATTCCGGATCTTTCGCCCATTACCGCCACGATAACGTCTGATTTTGATGCGGCTTCAAGAGCCTCCTTAAATCCATCCTTTGATGGTTCATATATGTCGCATCCTCTCGCGAAATGTATGAGCGTTTGAGGTGAAACCTTGCCTTTGACAGCCTCTAATATGCTGATTATTCTGACAGCATCTTGCTCGCAGCCTAGATGCAGCGTATAACTGTAATCGCCTAGTAAACCCCTTGTTGTGTCAGCGTTTGGTCCTATAATAGCTATTGCTCCCAAATTCTTCTTCAATGGGAGAATTCCATCGTTCTTTAGGAGTATTATGGATTCTCTCGCAGATCTTAGGGCTAACATCCTATCTTCCTGCGTGTCTAAGGCTCTTGAAGCCTTCTCAACATCAACGTATGGGTTATCAAAGAGCCCTAGAAGGAATTTGGCCCTTAAAACTCTAGAGACGGCTTCATCTATTGTCGCCTCTGAAATGGTGCCTTCTTTAACGGCGTTAAGTAAGGGTTCACCGTAGCACTTAAGTCTCGGCAGCTCTATATCTATGCCGGCTTCTAGGGCCTGCAAAGCGGCCTCCTTCTCATCCGCCGCTACGTGATGGAAGGTTCTAAGCATTTCGATTGCTCCATAATCTGAGACAACGTATCCCTTAAATCCCCACTCGAACCTGAGGATTTCAGTTAGCAGCTCTCTGGAGGCAGCGCATGGCACACCATCTATGTCATGGTAGGCGTTCATTAGGGAGTATGCTCCAGCATTCTTGATAGCGGTCTCAAAGGGGAACAGAAATATTTCCCTAAACTCCCTAGGTGGAACATGCACGGGTGCGCAGTTTCTTCCACCCTCTGAAAAGCCATGACCCGCGAAATGCTTCGGAGTAGCTATAACCCCTGAGGACAAATTGTCCCCCTGAAGTCCAGTTATATATGCCACACCCATGCTGGCAACTAAATATTGATCTTCACCGTATGTTTCCTCGGTTCTACCCCATCTAGGATCTCTGGCAACATCAAGAACTGGCGCAAGCCCCTGATGGGCCCCTAAAGCCCTCATCTGTTTCCTAATAACCGTTGTAACGCTTTGAATCAGATCAGGATCCCATGTGCTCGCCAACCCTATAGCCTGTGGAAATGTTGTTGCGCCATAACTCATCAATCCGCTTAAGCATTCTTCATGGATTATGGCCGGTATGCCGAGCCTTGTCTCCTCCATTAAGAACCTTTGAATGCTATTTGCTGTGGCAGCTATGCCGGCTGGGTCTCTAGGAGACTCGCGGCTTCCGGCCAGTCGGGTGATCTGTCCAATACCCTTACTAATAAGATTTAGAGCCTTTCCATGGGAGAATCTTCCATTTTCTAAAAGCTCCGAAGCTGGGATTGAACCTAACTGAGCGATTTTTTCCTCAATGCTCATTTGCTTAACTAAACTTCTAACTTTATTATTCACAGCATCTTCACTCATAAAGATCTCCCTAAATATGTGGATAGCAAACCTAACTATAAAAGGCTTAGCAAAATTGTAGCGGCATAGAACGCAAAACTTTATAACAAGAACTCATCAAGAAAATAATAGTTAAGTCTTCCAGCGTGCTAAGGGCCGGTCGTCTAGCTTGGTTAGGACGTCTGCCTGACTGGAGAAATCCCGGGAGGCGCAGAAAACCTTTAAGAGGCATCTGTAAGGCCGCCGGTTCAAGTCCGGCCCGGCCCACCAAAACTTATGTTTGCGATATTCCCTTCATCGTTTTCTATTTTTGCTTCATAATTTGCAGACGAATATTTCGTCCTCACCAATAGCGATTTATTTTGTGCCCATACTTGCCGACTAATGGAACGAAGGCAACTCCGCCGAGGTCTTCCTCAATGATCCGTCCGTTTATCTTTCTCACTCTTATAAGAGTCTGGTAGAATCCGATCTCGCCAACTGGTATAACCATGATTCCCCCAGGCTTCAGCTGTTCCTTCAGCGGGTTTGGAATTGATGGCGCAGCTGCAGTGACAAGTATTCTGTCATATGGAGCTTCATCCGCATATCCCTCCGATCCATCTTTACAAATCACTGTAACCCTATTGCTATAGCCGGCTTTAACAATGTTTCTTCTGGCGAAATCCGCCAGTCTAGGTAGTATCTCTATGGTGTATACGTGCCCCCACCTCTCCTTTGGAGCGTCTGTCGGCGCAACTATTTCAGCTATTGTGCAGGCGTGCCAGCCGGACCCGGCGCCAATCTCCAAAACCTTATGTCCAACGTTGAGATCCAAAGCCTCGTTCATTATTGAAACCATGTATCGCCGGGTTAACTCTGCGGCTAACCCTGTGGCGCAGAAATGGTTTGTCCATCGCCTATGGGTAGCGGCGTGTCAATTGCAGCATAGATTTTCTGGTCTTCAGGAAGAAAGTTTCCTCTTGGAACAAGTTTCATAGCCCTGATAACTCTTGGCGACTTTAATATTTTATATCTCATCAGATCTTCTATAAGCCTCTTCCAATCCTCCAATAATCATCCTCCCTTTAACGTCAAGACAAATATTGCGTGTGCAACCTTAAAATATTAGCGTTAACATTATTAACTCATCATTTAACAGTTACAGACTTCGCTAAGTTGCGCGGCATATCGGGGTTATGGCCCTTTTCAACAGCCATATAGTATGCGAATAGCTGCAGTGGAACTACGAATGCTATTGGAGAAAGACATTCGGGGACTTCGCCTAAAACCTCAAGATAATCATCTGACAACTGTTTAATTTCTTCATCACCCTCCTCAATCACGGAGATTATCGATGCTCCACGGGCTTTCATCTCCATTATATTGCCAATTATTGTTTTACGCGTTCTATCCCTCGGGCAGATAAATATGACCGTGACGCCGGGCTCAACAAGGCTTATGGGGCCATGTTTACTTTCGCCAGCTGGAAATGCAAACGCTGGAACATAGGCTATCTCCATCAGTTTAAGCCGCCCCTCTAAAGATGTTGCTGTGCTAATTCCCCTACCTAGGAAGATAAAAGATCTGCTATCCTTATACTTCCTCACAATTTGCTTAATTTTTTCTTCATTCACCTTTATTGTCCGCTCAACTATATCGGGGATCTCCTTAAGCTTCTTTTCTATCGCTTTAATCTCCTGATGGCTGACTTTGCCACGTAACTTCGCAACCCTCAAGGCTAGCTGAGCGAGCACTAGAAGCTGCGCTGTGAACGTTTTTGTTGCTGCAACACCTATTTCTGGACCGGACTGCTGAAGTATATAAACTCTGGAAACACGGGTTAATGTTGACCCAACAACATTTGTTAGGCCTAGTACCGTTGCAGCCCTATTTCTTGCATGTTCAACCGCAGCCAGCGTATCAGCTGTTTCACCTGACTGGCTGACCGCGAGGATTGTGCTATCAATGTTTACAGCCATTCCAATATGCTCAGCGAATTCTGATGCTATAATCGGATATGTTGGAAGATACGCGAGTTTAGAAAGCATGTAGGATGCTGCTAAACAAGCATGGTAGGATGTTCCGCAAGCAACTAGAAAAACATTTTTAGCCCTATCTAGGAAGGTTGCCATCAGATCCATGTATAGCTCTTGAGGTCTAAGCGCATTTCTAAGTGATAACGGTTGTTCATGGATTTCCTTCAGCATAAAGTGCGGGTACCCCTGCTTCTCAGCCATCTCTGGGGTCCATGCGATTACTTGAATCTCCCTAATGATTTGTTTCCAATCTTCCAGTCTCCAAATCTCATATCTGTCATGTTGAAGTATGGCAACGTCTCCCTCTTCAAGGATTACGGCTTTATTTGTAAGAGGTAGGAAAGCGGGTATGTCGGAGGCGCAATACAGAGATTTTTCGTCGATTCCAAGGATTAGCGGGCTTTCTTTTCTGGCGCATATAATTTTATCCGGTTCTAGGGATGTAATTATGGCTACTGCATAAGAGCCCTCAAGCCTCTTAAGGGCTTCACGAACAGCCTCGATGAATGGTAAACCCCTCTTAATGTTCTCCTCAATCAAATGCGGTATAACTTCCGTGTCCGTTTTGGACTTAAATATGTGCCCAAGGTTCTCCAGCTCCGCCTTTAACTCAGAGAAGTTTTCAATTATGCCGTTATGGACGACGGCTATTTTATCCTCGCAATCTGAGTGTGGATGAGCATTAACCCTGCTTGGAGCGCCATGAGTTGCCCACCTAGTGTGCCCTATACCCACTGATCCAGGCAAATCATCGAGATTGTGAACCATATGTACATCATCAATTTTTCCCGCATCTTTCTTAACATGGATCCTGCCGTTGAATATTGTGGCCTCACCGACAGAATCGTAGCCTCTATATTCAAGCCTCTTCAAAGATTCATGGATGATCTTAGCGGCGCCATCAGCCTTAGATACGCAGCCAAAAATACCGCACATTTAACATAACCGTAAAACTATATGATGGAAGATCACCATTATAAGCTTTGTGAATTTAAAGTAAAAACTTGATCCTAGAAACATAAATAAGCACCCTGAAAAATAATTCAAAAAAAGAGCGGCCGTGGTCTAGCCTGGTCTAGGACACCGGCCCCCCGCGCCGTTAACCCGGGTTCAAATCCCGGCGGCCGCACCATAATTTGGACAAGACAACGGCACCTCTACTTTCTCTTTCTAAACAACTTTACACAGTCGAAGTCACATACATACTCAAAGCCAGCTTCAATTCTCGGAGGCTTGCTCCACTGTTTTGGCACTTTACAAACATATTCACCATCTTCTTGGGAATTGATTAATTGTGTGTATACAAGCGTATTCTTGATGTTTCTATGCCCTAACATTTGCATTACGTGAAGTATATCCTTTGTCCTATGGTATTCCATAGTTGCCTTCCAATGTCGTATAGTATGGAAGCTGATCCTAAGTAGCCTCGGGTTTCCAAGATTATACGCTATCCTTTTTCTATGTCTTTCAAAAGTTCGGCTTAAGTCTTTAAGCCGCCTATAGTTGCCAAAGATTCTCTCGCTAGTTTTGGGAAGACTTTGAAGCATTCCAATCAGTTTGCTAGACATGCGAAGCATTCTTGGGTTGCTTCCTTTTTCGGGTGTAATTCTTAAAGTTTTAGCTTCAAAGTCAACATCGATCCATTTCAAGTTGAAGATTTCACCTGCTCTTGCACCTGTTTCCTTAGCTATCTGAAGAAACGTTGCCACCGATTTATTGTTGCATCCGGCTATTAAATCATCAATTTCTCTTTCAATTGGAATGAAAGGCAGTTTTCTAGCTGGTTTGTATGAAGGCCTTTCCCATTTCATTCCCATGTATTTGGCGAAAAGGTCATAAGCGTAAGCTGTTGTCTCCTTTCCAGAGTCACACCAGTTTTGCGAGGCTAGAACTTCTTTAACGCTCTCTGGATCGAGAAGGTTGGCTCCAAGTGCTACTAGCCTCTTTAACCTTGAACCTTTTCCAATTATTGTTGTTTCTTTATATCCCTGCTTCTTCATCCACCAGAGAAACTCAACGATTTTTCCATAAAGATCGGCCTCGTTTGCCTTTTCTGTGGCTCCCGCTTCCTGCTTTTCAGTTTGCTTTTGGGCTTCCACCAAAAGCTTAGCCGCCTTTTGGTGTGCATCACACTCACCTTTTGTGACAAAGCCGTTATATGGTTTTCTGGTTT
>JAGTRG010000056.1 GCA_018396435.1 Candidatus Bathyarchaeota archaeon | reverse complement strand
AACTGCCTCTTATAAGGCGTATAGAAATAGTACCAATGGTTTGGCAGCATCAGCTTTATTCCATATTCATGCATTTTGGCAAAGCACGTTGAAAAAAGGTTTTTGCCTTCTTCTATTTCTCTCCCGGTTTTTAAGATAAACTCTTTGCCCTTATCCCATAATATTACAGCGTCGGGCGAAAAACCCAAAGCCTTTTTAAGGTTTAGGTAGTGCTGAAACTCCTTCACAAACTCGTAGAGAAGCTCAAAAGCTAGGGCTTTAGAATAATAAAAGTTTTCAGTAGCAACTATCCCATATTCCTTTAATCTCTTCATCACTCTTCTTACTGTTCTCTTAGAATAGCCAGACATCTCCACTATTTCAGATAGCTTCATTTTAGAGTAAGATAAAGGGAGCAAAATTTCTAGGGCTGACCCAGAAAGAAAGTTTTCAAGCATCATGTGCTGATGCTCGATTATGAATGTTTTAAGCAAAATGGAATGTTTGTTACCAGAAATTGCTACTTTTTTCGAGATTCCACCCTTTTTCATTTCAACAAATCCTTTATCCTGAAGATCCTTTAAAGCAAGGGAGACCCTAGTTAAGCTTCTACCCACTTTCTCAGCTAATTCTTTTATTTGAGTATATGGGGTAGAGCTGAGACTTCTCAAGATTCTTAGCTGTAAAGTATTTAGCGTGAGTTTCATATATGTTAAATAGCGAAAATACTATTTAAATACTTTCTTTTTTTGACCACGATACCAATAGAATACGCAAAGAGAGATGTGGCGATGGAAATAAAGCATAAGCTTGAAGCCCATTTATAGTTTACAATCTTTTAAACTAGGACTGATCGGTTTATAGTCAAACTTGGAAATACTAATGGTTGCAGACCTCCATTATAGCATTAAACCATTTCATGGCATGGACGAATCTAAGTTTTTGAGCGTCTTTATAGAACAGTGAAAATTAAGAAACTTGACCTTGTGCTTTAAGCAGGAAACTTCGGCGAAGAAGTAACAGGGGTAGCCGCGAGCGTGCGCGACAAAGTATTATGATCACGTTGTATGAGAGTGGTATTAGAATCAGGAGCCCATCGGCTTAACTATAGCCTCAATTTATTATCTTAAGTTATTACAGAAAGTAAGAGTGTTCACTTGGAAAAGAATATATCGTGTTTACTCAAAGATTTAATAATCCCTAAAATAATAGAGCTGCTTAGGCGGTGGTGTCGTCATTGAAAGCGTATAGTTTGTTTTTAGATAAAGGTAGGGCTGAGGTTGCGGAGATTGAGGTAGCTAAACCCGGCAAGGATGAGGTTCTGATTGAGACAAAAGCCTGCGGCATCTGTATGGGTGATGTTTATGTTTTTCAGGGTAAACTTAAGGGAGGCAATGTTATGGGTCATGAAGGGGTGGGTGTGGTTGCTGAGATCGGTGAAAACGTTAAGAATGTTAAATCTGGAGATAGGGTTACAACTCTCGGAGGACCAGCCTTCGCGGAATACTATAAGACGAGAGGCCATAATGTGGCTAAGATCCCCGATGATGTAGATGAAAATGACCTCATTTACTGGATCTCGGAGCCCCTAGCATGCGCCGTTACAGGGATAAAAGGCTCAGACATCAGGGTAGGCGACAATGTATGCATTATTGGCTGCGGATACATGGGTCTCTTGTTAATTCAGGTTATGCCCAAAAATATATTGAGCAATCTCATCGCCGTAGACCTTAGAAGCGAATGCCTGGAATTAGCCAAGAAGTTTGGTGCCGATCATGTTCTCAATCCTTTGGAGCATAATATAGTAGACGCGGTAAATGATATATTAGGTGGAAAGGCTGATGTGGTGATCGAAGCCTCAGGTGCATCCGGAACAATAAATTTGGCAACAGAGATTACTCGAGAAGGTGGAAAACTCGTAATTTTTGGGAGGCATGTATTAGACGAGAAAGTTCCAACGGAGAAATGGCATACAAAGGGGTTAACGATACTGAATACATCGCCAGCATTCTCAGCTGACTTCAACAAAGATTTCCATGACGCAGTGAAGCTTCTCAGAAAAGGCGTAGTTAACCAAAAACCCCTAATAACCCATAGGTTTCATTACAGAAACGCCCAAGAAGCCTTTGAGCTGGCGTCTAAAAAACCCTCAAACTACATTAAGGGAGTTATAACTTTCTAACAAACTTTAAACAGTTGCATTTTTGTCATCAATATTAGTTTAAACGCAAATCAGCGAACTTCCATCTTTCCAGTAAATAATGTAATTCTAAGGATCACTTATTGCTACTTTACTTTCTCAAGATTCAGCTCCAAAGAAGTGGATATTCACCATAAGATTCAGCGGCAACCCATAAAGTCTCAGCGTGTTCCTGTGGAAACGGCATTAATTGATCGGAACCAATTATGTATCCTCCGCCTGGCGCCAAGAGACTTATGCCCCTCTTAACTTCCCTTCTGATCTCATTAACCGGCCCTAACATTAAAAGGTGGGAATCTATTCCTCCCTTAAGCGCCATTCTACCATCACACTTTTCTTTAATCATCGCCAAATCGTTTGCCCTCGCTTGAACCGGATTGAGGATTGTTACCCCCACGCTTATTAAATCCTCAACAATGTCTTGAACGCAACCACAAGAGTAGAAATCAATTATCTTTCCCTCTTTGACTAATTCTTCAAAGCATCTTTTATATTCAGGTGCAAAGAATTCTCTAAATGTTTTCGGCGAGATCATCAGTCCTCTTTGATGACCAAGATCTTCCGATACAAAAACCCCATCTACCCCAATCTCTAAATATCGCCTAAATATCCCAATATTAAAATTGGCAATTTCATGCAGCAACCTCTTCAATTCTTTCGGGTGGGTGAAAAAAGACCTAAAGAAATTTTCCATCCCCATCAGAGCCCAAGCTCTTTCAAACATAAAATAAGTGAGTCCTCCAAAAATTAGATAATTATTTCTATCAATATTAAGCAAAAAGATTGACTTGGTAAAAGTTGACCCCAAAGGAGAATATATATCTAAAAAGGTGCCGTTTAAAACGGATAAAGCCATCCTTGAGCCTTACGGCGCATCTTTTCTGCTGATCCCAGTCCCGGAAAAGACCACCGAAATAGACGTTAAGGCTACAATACGGGAATTAAAGAAGAGAGCCGAGGAAAAAGCTAAGGAAGAGTCCGCAACCGAAAAAGTAAACCAAAATAAAAAATATCAGATTTAGGAAATTAAGCCTCAAAGCAACCCTTAAATATTTTTCCATCCATAAGGTGGATAGGTAAGCCAAGTTGGAGTCGTTGAAGAGGGAGTTTCTGGAGCTCCTCGATAGGGACACTGAGTTCCGCTACGCTGTTGCGGGATACCTCGGATTATCGGAGATACTAAAAAGGCTTGACTCATTAGCCGAGGAACAAGTAAGGCTAAGAGAAGAGCAAGTAAGGCTCAGCGAAGAACAGGTTAGACTTAGGGAGGAGCAAACGAAAATCTGGGCTGAAATAGCAAGACTGAGAGAAGATATGATTAAAGGGTTCGAAAGGCATGACACTGAGTTAGCTAAACTAAGAGAAGACATGAATAAAGGATTTGAGAGATATGACGCTGAAATAGCAAAGCTAAGGGAGGACATGATAAAAGGATTCGAAAGACATGATGCTGAAATGGCTAAACTAAGAGAGGACATGATTAAAGGGTTTGAGAGATATGACGCTGAGATGGCTAAACTAAGAGAAGATATGATTAAAGGGTTCGAAAGGCATGACACTGAAATAGCAAAGCTGAGAGAGGACTTTACCAGGGCTTTTAAGGGGCTGGATACTAGGCTCTCTAGGGTTGAGCGGACACTGGAGAAGATCACTTTGGATATTGAGGATGAAGCCAGAATCATCATTAAATATAGGCTTAGAGAGATGGGCTACGAGATCGAATTAGGCCCGCTTATCCTTCCAGGCGTTGAGCTAAACATTTACGGCGTCTCAGATGATTTATGCGTTATTGGCGAGGCGTCTGTTAGGGCGTCCATAAACCTAATTAATAAGATAGACCGAGGCATTAAGAAAGTAAAGAGCATGCAGCCCGACAAGCTTAGGGGTAAAATCGTCAGGGTTATCTACACTGGTCTAGCCATGCCAGACCTGATCGAGAGGGCTGAGAAAGAGGGCATATGGATTCTGAAGGCAACCGGCGACATAATTAAGCCGAGAATCAAATGAAAAAACAATTGCATTAAAAAGCCCAAGAAGTTTAATAATTTAAGCGCCAGATTCCCCGCTCTGAAGATGCCTTACAGATACTTTTTCAGCAAGTTCACGTGAATTTCAACGATTTTTCTACTGTCAAAATCTTTTCCTTCCCACCAACCCTCAAATTCGGCAGAAATGTAACCGTCATAACCGCTCTCCTTGATGATTGCCAGCAGCTCTCTATAGGGCGTGTTAACCTCCTCACCATCCCCATCGAATGCGTGGGCTTTCGCATGAACATGAACAGCATAAGGCATAATGTCCCTTAGAGATTGAAGCGGGGACCTCCCTGCGATATGCGTTGCAAGCTGCTGCCTCACCGCCCAAACGGAGAAATCCGGCACTAACCCCGCATCCTTATCATTAATCCGCTTCACCATATCGCATAATACCTCAGGCGGCATTGGAGCATGAACCTCCGTACCCCACTTAAGACCGTACCTTTTCACATATGGCAATGAAACCCTAATTATGTCAGCAACCTCCTCCGCATGCGCCTTAAACCCCTCATAATCATGCGACAACCTTGAACTCAAGAGAATCGTCGGCCGTATAACCCTTGCACCTAGAACACGGGCGGCCCCAATCTGATCACAAATAGTTTTTAACATTTCCTCCCTCGTAGCCTCCCGATCAGAACGAACCGCTCTATCCACATATGTAGAGTAACATGACACAACCATCCCGAAAGATTCAATGTAATCTCTAAGATCCTGTAAATCATACACGCTGGGATACGGATAGTTCGGAATATGCTGCTTATCAACCAACTCTATGCCATCAACACCTAAACTGGCAGCATGCGAAATAGCGTCCTTAACGCTCATTCTACGCCGACGTATATCAGCCCCATAACTATATATACTTACTCCAATCTTCGGTTTTCCCACATCTCACACCTCCGCACCTATTTAGTGCTCATGATAACTTTAGCCGGAAACAGCATAACGTCTCCAAATCCATAGCTTCCAGCGGAAGTTCTCATGCCAAGAACCAATTCCATCATATGCTCCCCACTTTCTAAGCCGCCAGGTTTTTCCACAAAAATTTGCGCGGTCTCACCGAAACGCCACCATATTTCATAAATTGAAGGCGCCGTTTCAATCTTAATGCGTTGATCCCTCAATACTAAACTTATTTTTTCAAGGCTTACATGTTCACCATCAACTGTTAATGAAAATGTTTTAATAACTGAGACGGGCTCCGCCGTATAGAATGGATTCACAATATCAAACTGGAAGCCGTCAGGCTGCCCATCGCCGTCAACATCAACATTTCTTATCTCCCTATTAGGCAGCATTATTCGCTCCGCCATCTCTTTAAAAACTCTCGCCAAATTTTCAGACATTCAAGTCACCTTCAAATTTTTATGCGAAAACAAAATTTAACTTATTATTCGCTAGTTTTGCGGCACTTCCATTTTTCTCTTCAGCGCAGTTTCAGCCAAGATCCTCCCAACACTTTTAAGGGCGCTTAAGTCCTTCCCCTGCTCACTTGGCCGCCCCCTATCCCTCAGACCCCACACTACTCCATCGCACACCTTCTGGAACCTGAAGGCTGGAAAAATCCCTTCGATGCTGAGTAAAGCTGAGCTGCTCGAGCTACCGCCGCATGTGAAGGCCGCAGCCGGTTTACCCGCAACAACATCTCTAATGCTCCACGCCCTATCAAAAAAGTCTTTAAGTAAACCCGCCATGTAACCAAAATAGTTTGGAGAGCCGAAGACCACGGCGTCGCATGAAATAAGGTCATAGACGGTTGCGAAATCAACACGTTTAAGTTCGGCTGAAGCGCCCTCTACGCTTTCCACACCCTCTGCAACAGCTCTGGCTAAAGCTTCAACATTCCCCGTTCTAGAATAATATAAAATTAAAACCTTAACCAAATCAACCACCTTAATGTATTTCTTATTTCTCATAATATAAAAGCATTAATGTGCCAGGGGCTGCTCCAAAAAATGACCAATAAACCGCTTGACCCCCTTCCTTAACTATATAAATTGAAAAACTGCGGCGCAGCATCACACCTGCAAATTGGCTACACCTGAAGGTACTGGGCAAGTTTTTGTTCCAGGGCTTTTTTAGGCATGGCGCCTACGATTCTGCCAACGAGCATCCCCTCCCTGAAGATTAGAAATGTCGGTATGCTCATTACTTGGTATTCAGCCGGTATCCTCTGATTTTCATCAACATTTAATTTTCCAAACAGAACCTTCCCAGCGTATTCTCTAGATAGCTCATCCACAATTGGAGCCATCATTCTGCATGGAGCACACCATTGCGCCCAGCAGTCGATAACTACGACCCGGCTGCTTTTAATCACCTCATTAAAGTTCGAGTCCGTTACCTCTACTGGCGTATTTGTTTTCTGAATTGAAACAGATGCTTTATCCCGCATGATCTTCTCAATTTTCCTCCGCCTAATTCTCTCAATCTCCTCGTCATCTTCACTCATGTAAAACCTCTCCCCTTCAATTTCACAAATAATTAATTAACCAATCAAATGGCTTTAACAACGAATAAGACTTATAAGCATTTTTATTTCTGTTAATTAAGGACCTAACTAAGACGCGTCTAAAAATGGCAAAGAAGCTTGCCGTTTCACGCTAATCAGCAAGAAAACTTAGGGAAACATGTTTAAACCATCTTTGGAAAAAGCAAACTTTTATAACAATCATTCTTCTAGGAAAATTTAGAATAATGAAATGGAGGAAGACTCTTGACAGAGATAAGGGTGGCAATAGCAGGAGTTGGAAATGGAGCTTCAGCGCTGGTTCAAGGCGTACATTACTATAGAAATGCGAAGGAAACCGACATTGTCCCAGGACTAATGCACGTTAAATTTGGCAACTATCACGTTAGAGATATAAAATTTGTCGCGGCCTTCGAGGTTAATAAACTGAAGATTGGAAAAGACTTAAGCGAAGCAATATTCACTGAACCAAATTGCTGCCCAAAATTCGTTGACTCCATGCCTAAATTGGACGTCAAGGTCTCGCCGGCGCCAATACTCGACGGTGTTGGACCGCACATGAAAGAATCTTTCAGAGCATATTCGGAAGGGGAAATAGAACCAGCTGACGTTGTTGAAGTTCTCAGGAAATCTAGGGCTGACATTCTTGTGAATTATATGCCTGTTGGGAGTTTTGAGGCGACTCATTTTTACGCTCAGGCTGCCCTGGAGGCTGGATGTGCGTTTGTCAATTGTATACCTGAGTTTATTGCGAGCGATGGGGATTGGGCTGCCAGATTTGAGAAGGCGGGGCTGCCGGTTGCAGGGGACGATGTGAAAAGCCAGCTAGGAGCAACAATACTCCACAGGATGATCGCTAGACTCTTCGTTGATAGGGGCGTTATACTCGATGAAACATATCAGTTGAATATCGGCGGAGATACAGATTTCCAGAATATGACTTTGGAGCAGAGGCTTAAGTCTAAGCGTATCAGCAAAACCGAAGC
>JAGTRG010000055.1 GCA_018396435.1 Candidatus Bathyarchaeota archaeon | reverse complement strand
CAAAGACTTTTTAAAAGTCTTAGAAAAGTGATTCTTCATAAATTCTCTTTAATCTTCTGAACCTGCCTCTTTCTTACCTCATCTTCAATGGCTTTCCGCAAAACCTCAGATGGTTTAATTCCAAGCTGCTTCATTAACTCCTTTAGCTCTGATGGAACTTTCACGGATATTGTTTCATATATACCCATTTTGATTACCAATAGATACTACAAAATTCTGGAATACAAGGTTTACCAAAACGTAATACAGCGATAAGATCTAACATGCTAAAATTCGTGAATTTGCCCGGCGCACGAATACGTAGTTAAAATAGGCCGTTTTATACAAAAAGAAATAAGGCGTGTCCTTAACATTTTTCAGTAGCGCATGGCGGATGGCGAGTTTAGTTGGAGACGCTTATACTAAGTGACGATGAGATTAAGGATCTTCTCACAATGAAGGATGTTATTGAAGCTGTTGAGTTAGCTTTTAGGGAAAAGGCGCTTGGACATGTGCAAATGCCGCCTAAAATATACCTATTCTTCAAGAGGTATAATGGCGACTTAAGGGCTATGCCCTCATATCTGGAAGATATGGATATATCCGCAGTTAAGGTTGTGAATGTCCATCCGGAAAATAGGGAGAAATATGGTTTACCAACAGTCATGGCGGTCATCATACTCATAGACCCTAAAAATGGCGCTCCAATAGCAGTCATGAGCGGAAAAACAATTACGGACATGAGGACCGGCGCCGCCGGAGGGATCTCCGCGAAGTATCTTGCAAGGAAGAACCCGAAGATTGTAGGGCTTGTTGGAGCTGGAGCGCAAGCTAGAACCCAGCTGGCTGCTCTACTTGAAGTCTATGGGTGTCTTGAGGAAGTGAGAGTTTGGAGTCCTGGCAAAACTAAATATGAATTTATGGCTGAGATGAAAACCAAATATGGCAGCATCTGTAAAATTACTCCGGTTGAAACGGTTAGAGAGGCGGTTGAGGGAGCCAACATAGTTGCAACAACAACTCCGTCAAGAAAACCATTGGTAATGGATGACATGGTTTCCCCCGGAACACACTTCAACTGCATAGGTGCAGACGCGCCGGGCAAAGAGGAACTCGACCCATTAATATTGAAGAGGTCCAAGATTGTTGTTGACGACTGGGAGCAAGCGTCGCACAGCGGGGAGATTAATGTTCCATTAAGTAGAGGGCTAATAACTAAAGAGGATATTTGGGCTGAGATTGGCGAAATCGTCGCTGGAAAGAAGCCTGGGAGAACAAGCGATCATGAAATAACAATTTACGTTTCAACTGGTTTAGCGATACAGGACGCTGTAACCGCCAACCTTGTTTATAGAAAGGCGCTAGATAAAGGGGTTGGCAGAACATTAAAAATCATTTAGCAATTCATCAAGCCGTATCATGAATGGGTCTGCACCCAATTAGCGCCATAAATTAAAAAATCAAGATGCGCACGTAACCCTTAAATCTAGGATTCAATAATGCAAATAAGGATTTTCGATGCGAAAACCAAGCGTCAATGGTATGGAAAAAGTTAAGATGCTTAAGTACTCTGTAGCAGCAATTTCAAGCGTTTTCCTCGCAGAGTCCATTGCTGGCATAGCCAGCGGAAGTTTGGCGATATTAAGCGATAGCATGCACGCCCTTTTCGATACGCTCTCATCTTTAATGCTGTTCATTTCTATGCGCTCCTCACTTCAGCCCCCGGATGAGGAGCACATGTATGGACATGAAAAGTTTGAGTCTATAGGCGGCCTACTGGGAAGCCTCGCATTAATAGCACTATCAATCATGCTAGCGGTCAACTCAATATTGAGAATTCTTGGAAACGAAAGTCTCATAAACCTGGAATTTAGCACCCTCGGCTTAGCTGTGCTCGGATACACTGCATGCATAGACATGTTTAGAGTTTTTATTTTTAGACATGCATATGCAAGTAAGAGCCCCACAGTTAAGGCTGGATTCTATCATGCCCTTTCGGATTTCGGATCAACCCTAGTTGCATTTTTCGGATTTTGGTTGTCAGTGCATGGAATACTCTATGGAGATGCATTAGCATCTCTAATATTATGCTCCCTGCTGATATTTCTAAGCGTCAAACTCGCATGGAACAGCATAATGGAGCTAAGCGATGTGGCGCCTAAAGAAGTAGTGAACATGGTCAGAGAGGAAATTCTAAAGGCGGACAGTATGCTCAAATATGAAAATTTAAAGGTTAGGAAATCCGGGGAAAAATTCTATATAAGAGCTAACCTTAAGGTTCCGGACTCCATGAGCTTAGAGGAAGCCCATGATCTCTCAGCTAAAATAGAATCAAATGTTAAGAGAAATCTCGGAGAAGCCGACATATCTTTCCACATAGAACCAGCTGGGATTGAGGGAATGACAACCGAGGCGTTCGTTGAAAGAATCGTGAGTAAAATCAAAGGCGTTAAGGGGATTCATGATGTAAAAGTGGCCCATTACGGCGGAAAAAACTATGTTACAATACATGTGCAAGTTGACCCGGCGACAGCTCTAAGCGAAGCGCATAAGATTGCTGAGAACATTGAAAAAGTAATCTCTGAGAAAGCTGGAAATATTGAGAACGTTCTCGTCCACATTGAGCCCTCAAACATCGAATTGAGAAGAGGCTACGCCGCTGATGAGAAGGAAATTAGACAGATTGTAGAGGCGGCAGCTGAAGAATTTAGAGACATATTAAAAATAAAGCGTGTCGTAACGTACATCGCTAATTCTAGGCGACACATAGATGTTGAATGCGTCCTCAATAAAGATCTTCCCGTTGAAAAGGCTCATAAAATAGCTTCACAAATAGAGGAGATTATTAGGGAGAAAATCTCTGAGACGGCGGTCACAGTGCACATTGAACCGGGCAACTGACTACGCTGGAAACGTAACCGTCTCTTTAGGTAAATTTTAATTTGAGGTTTCTTGCGAATAATTAAATGAGCGATGAGGGGCAGATTTTATTCAGTATACATTCACCGCATTTAGGATCCTTTGCAGTGCATATTCTCCTACCATGGAATATGAGCAGATCGGCAAACCTTAACCATTTATCTTTGGGAACAATCTCCATAAGATCCCTTTCAATTTTCTCCGGATCCTCTTCCTCTGTTAAACCGAGTTTTTGGGAAAGCCTTTTAACATGAGTATCCACTATTATTCCTTCCATTATCCCATAGGCGTTTGAAAGCACAACATTAGCTGTTTTTCTGGCAACGCCGGGAAGCCTTAATAAATCCTTCATTGCTCTCGGCACTTCGCCATTATATTCCTCCACAATGATTCGGCATGCATCCTTAATATTCTTGGCTTTAGCGCGGTAGAACGTCAGCGACTTTATGTAATGTTCGAGCTCCTCTAAATCTGTATTTGCGTAATCTTCAGCGGTGCGATACCTTTTGAAGAGGCTCTCAGTTACTCTATTGACACGTTCATCAGTAGTTTGGGCTGAGAGAACCGTTGCAACAAGGAGCTCTAATGGGTTACTCCATTTTAGGGCTAATTTAGCGTCGGGATGAACCTTTTCTAACAAATTAATTATTTCCAGAACCCTACTTTTCAACTCATTCTTTCCAGAGCTCATTTCAGATGCCTCCGGCTGATCTGCATCGCTCTCTTATAATATAATTTAAGGATTATGATATTTTTTATTTTCTTCGTGGAATAGGCTTTACCTTAACATCTCAAGCCTTCTATTGGCTTCTTCCCAATTAACGATGCTCCAGAATGCCTCAACAAACTTAGCCCGATCATTTTTATAATCTATATAGTAGGCATGCTCAAAAACATCTAGAACCGCAAGAATCTTATATGTTGGATAAACATTAACATTGTGCTTCTCTATTTGCATTATTAGAACCCTCCTAGTTAGTGGACAGAAGGTTAAAGCAGCCCACCCTGAACCCTCAACGCTTACAGCAGCTTGTGAAAACTCCTTCCTAAACCTTTCAAATCCGCCGAATTCCCCATTTATTGCGTCCTCAAGCGCTCCACCCGGGCTTCCTCCGCCTTTACCTGCTGGGGCAAGGTTCTCCCAGAAAAGCGAATGCAATATGTGCCCGCCTATGTTAAATGAGAGTTCCTTTAATGTGGATTTAACATCTATCTCAGCGCCCTCCCTACGAGCCTTCTCAAGTCTCTGCAGAATAGCGTTTCCAGCGTTAACGTACGCTTGATGATGCTTTGTATGATGTATCATCAGCTGTAGTTCAGACATGTAGGGCTCAAGATCCTTATAGCCATAATTAAGGTTTGGAAGAACAAAAAGGCTATTTGACCTCGAAAACATTCCTCAACACCTAACATGATATATCGCGATTTTTCTATTTATTTTTTCCCATAAGCGAGGAAGATGGAAAGATTAATCATGCTAGTAAACTATTGTTCCAATCTTCTCACCCTTAGCTGCAAGCAATACATTCTCAGGCTTAAAGCCGTTAACAACCATGGTTTTTACACGCTTCTCTGTTAGAATTCGAACCGCTTCAGGATCAATTATTTGGTGTATTCCAGCCCTATGTCTATTTTCAATTAACACATGGCTTAGGTTCTCAAATCTTATCTCATCTATCTTTTCAGCGTCAGGATGCTTTCTAGGATCCTTAGTGTATATGCCATCCTGATCCGTAGCCTTAACGATAAGGTCAGCTTCAGCTTCAGATGCAAGAAGCGCGGCAACGGTGTCCGTTGTCATCCCAGGTTTAACTCCGCCCATGATGATGACGCCCCTATCCTTCAGCATTTTAACGGCTTCATCAATTGTTGTTGGCACATCCTTCCAATGGAAGCCGCCGATTTTCATTGCCAATATTTGAGCAAATATTCTTGAGGCTGATATGGCAACCTCATCCTGCTCATGTTCCGATAAGCCTGTTTCTCGCGCAAAATTTATGAGGTCCCTTGCCAATGACCCGCCGCCTACAACCACAGCGACCTCATGACCTTTATCCCTTAGCTCCCTAATTATGTCTGCGTATCTCCGCATTATCTCTGGGTTTGGCGGGGAAGCCAGAACGGAGCCGCCTATACGAATTATAATTCTCATTTATTACGTCACATCCACATAATCTGTATTAAGCAGATCAGAAATAGATTTGTTCCAAAAAGGATTTAATCATATTGTTTTGTATACTCCTTATTGAGGATTTTAAGATGGGGAAAGCATGCTCGAGGTAATATTCCTAGGAACTGGGGGAGGACGCTTCGCAACGGTAACCCAGAAGAGGAGAACTGGCGGAATAAGGGTCATCTCAGCCGGGTCGGATGAGGTTAATATGCATATCGACCCCGGACCGGGAGCACTAATATACTCCCTAGAGATGGGCCTTGACCCGCAGAAGATTAGGGCAATATTGGTGTCGCATGCGCATCTGGATCATGCAAGCGATGTAGCGGTTTTAATTGAGGCCATGTGCCATGCAACAACAAAGAAACGCGGCGTTCTGATTGCGTCTAAAAGCGTGCTCAGAGGTAACGATGTATGTGAGAAGGCAATCTCAAGATATCATCAAGCGATGCCGGAGAAGGTTTTTGAGGCTGAGGCTGGATTAGGATTTGAGATCGATGGAATCAATATTCTCGCATGTAAAGCAGTCCACTCAGATCCGGATGCCATCGGGTTCCGTTTTGAAACAAAAGCGTACGGAGGCTTCGCATATATTCCAGATTCAGAATACTTTGCAGATGTCTCGAAATTCTACAGCGGCTTAAGGCTCCTAATTCTCTCAGTTCTTAGACCGTCAGGTCAGCCGTGGGAGGGCCATATGACTACCGATGATGCTGTAAGAATATTGGAGGAGACCCGCCCGGAAATGGCTGTTATAACGCATTTCGGAATGCAGATGATAGCGAGAATCCCGGAGAAGGAAGCCGAAAGAATAGAGAAAAGAACCGGTGTGCCAACCCAGGCTGCATTTGACGGCATGCGCATTATTTTCGGCGAAGAAATCCACATAGGCCGCATGGGTGGAAAAATGAGGAAGGAGCAGAGGGATCTAAGCAGCTTCTTCGGCTAACCGTTGCAGCCCCGCTTCAGAGCAACTTTAAGAAGACCCCCTCCGAGAGCCTCTCAAGGTTTTCCTCAGTTTCTAATCCGCCGAAAACCAGGTTTTCGATCCCATGCATAGCTTTCAAATCCATTTCAAGCGGACTGAGAGGTTCTGGCGCGTAGACAATGCCCCTAATTCCCTGGTTTAGGGCGACGCCGTTCTTCTTCTTATACTGCCATATAGCATTGTTAAACTCTATAAACCTCGGCAGCAAGCTCACTAGGTCGCTTGCCCATTCATCATTCTCTTTTGGGAAACGCTGTAGGTGTATGCTCTCTTTGGAGTACAATTCAAGCCATATGGCCTCGGTTATGAATGGGCATATTGGCGCTAGAAGCTTCAATATGGTTTCAAGGCATGCGTGCAATGTGTACCATGCTCCGCGCTGAAGCCTAGGATCAAATAAACCGTCACGGTTATAAGCCCTAGACTTAACAGCTTCGAGATAATGATCGGCAAATATGTTCCAAGTGAAGTTTCTGATGGCTGTTGCCGCTTGAAAGACGTTAAAGTCTTCGTACCCTCTACGGCATTCACCTATAACCTCATTCAGCTTAGCCAGAATCATTCGGTCTAGGGGAGTCAAATCGTAGCCGCCGCTAACCTGCGGAAAAGACGATATGAACCTAGCGATGTTCCACAGTTTTGTCAGAAACTTTGAGGTCCCGCGGATCCTCTCAAATGAGCATCTTATGTCTCCCTTCGTTATGTTTCCCTCGAGGCCGGACCATATCCTGAATGCTTCGCTTCCAAACATCTTTATGACATCCTGAGGGTCAATGACGTTTCCAGCGCTTTTGCTCATCTTTCTACCTTGCTCATCAACTACGTGCATATGTATCCAGGCATTCTTAAACGGCTCTTTATGGAAAAGTAGGAAGGACTTAAGGATGGCGAAATACAGCCAGTTTCTAACGATCTCCTTACCTTGAGGTCTAAGTGAGCATGGAAAGTTCTTCTTGAAGAAATTCTTGTTCCATAGGTAGCCCAATATGTAAACTTCAGAGGTCGCTGAATCAAACCATGTATCGAATGTTCTCTCCTCACCGCGAAATTCGCCTCCACCGCACCTCGGGCATTTATCGATGGGGGGTCTCTCCCTCCAAGGCTGATAGTATCTCCCAGGTTCAGGCACATATGTGTAATTGCATTTTTTACAGTACCATAGCGGTATCTCCGTCCCATAGTATCTGCGCCTAGATATGACCCAGTCGATATCTACGGAGTTGATCCAGTCAACCAGTATCTGCTTGCTCTCAGGGGCGAAGAACTTCATCTGTTCGGCTAGATTGAGCAGTTCATTCTTAAATTCCACCTGCTTTAAATAGAATTCCCTCATAGGTACGAACTCTATGGGGTTCTTTGATCTCCAGCAGATCGGTCTCCTCTGAAGAATCTTCTCCTGCTTAACCAGTAATCCCTGGGCTTTGAGATCCTCTATTATCTGCTTTCTAGCATCCTCAATCTTCAATCCCCTATATTTGCCAGCGTTCTCGTTCATAATGCCCTTTTCATCTATGGCGAAAATCGGCTTTACGTCGAGCTCCCTCAGAATTCTGACATCGCTGTAGTCCCCGAAGCTACAGATCATACCCAGACCGGATCCGAAGTCCGGCTTAGCGTAGGGATGCTGCATTATTTCAATTTCATGTTCATATATTGGGACTATGGCATGTTTTCCCTCAAGGCGTTTATAGCGTTCATCATCGGGATTAAAGATGACTATCCGGCATGAACAGAGCAGTTCAGGCCTGGTAGTGGCTATCAGTATGTCCTCGCCTGTTTCCCGAACCCTAAACTTTACATAGTTTAGAGTAGTTTCTTCCTCTTCATACTCAACCTCCGCATCGGAGATC
>JAGTRG010000054.1 GCA_018396435.1 Candidatus Bathyarchaeota archaeon | reverse complement strand
CTTACCATCCTAGCGCAGCCAGCCTCAGCGCAACAACCCTATATGTGGTAGAACATTTTAGTGCCAGCTTAAGTACCGCTGACAGACAATTGGCTCTCTTCCCAAGCCTATATTTCTCTGCTAGACTTCACTTCTACTATTTCTTTAGTTTTTCCTGCAAGTTTCCTATCGTCTGTAAGTAAGATGCAACCCCTTTTTATGGCATTTACCACGTAGGATGCATCGTAAATTGTTAGTTCATGTTCGCATGCGATCTCAAATATTTCCTTCTCTAAACCTTCAATTGACATCTTGTCTATCACGCTAAAGATTCTTTTAAGAAGAGCAACAAACTCTATAGCAGTTTTTCTATCTATCTTTTTAAGCTGAAAATGCTCCTTCCAAACAGCATTTAAAGCCTCATAAAGCCAAGTCGATGGTTGCAGCGTCATGCAACTTGGAGATCTCTCCCCTCTTAACGATATTTACTAAGGCGCTAGCGTCCAAAAGATACTTCATCTTTCCCTATCCTCTCTAATTAACTCGGCGATTTCCTCATCGCTAATATCCATAAGTTTTGGGCTAAGGTTTTTAGCCTCCATCTCTAACCTCTCGAGAAGAACCCTCTTAACCTCCTCCTCCAGAGCCCTTCTTATGATGGGACCCGGCTTAATCCCTAAAGCATCCATTAAATCCTTAACTTTCTTAGGGATCTTGGCTGCTACGACGGCATAGTTTGACATAGCATCATCAAAGTTTACCTTATTTAAGTAAACCTTAATAAAGCTTGCTGAAAAGTAATAAACATTGCTAGAAATGTTTGAGAGCCGAAATTGGTGCTTTAATCCTGAAGAGGAATAGAAAGTTTTATTGACCGGCCGTAATGGATGTTGAAGCTAGTCACAAAATCTGTCCAAAAGTTGAAAGGCCCACGCTACAAGAGGACACCGTGAATCGAGATCTCGCGGTGAACGGTTGGATTCTAAAGGACTCTCGTTTCATAATTTCTTGGACATTAAAGTTGACCATAAATCTTCCATAAAAACCTAAGCGAGGGCTTTTCGTAAGGGTTCAAAGTTCGAAGGGATACTAAAATTGTCCATTATCCGAGTTTTAGGGTCATTAAGCGGATACAAAAGCATCAACAGGTGTACAGTTATAACCTGCCAATCTCTCATCTCTTCTTCCCAAGCATACGTTCCAGATATGGGCGCAGCTTTTCATTTTCAATGATTATTCTTTCTCGCCCCATATCCCTAAGTTTCTCAGCCATTTCACGCACTACCTGCGCAAATTTAGAGCCCTCGGCGGCAGATATATATTCGATCCTAAATCTATCAGGCGTTAGACCCATCTTCTCCAGAGCTTTAGCCAGAGCTTCCATTCTGGCTTTCATCTTCCAGTTTCCATCAATGTAGTGGCAGTCGTAGGGCAGGTGGCATGCGCCTATTAGAACCATCCCGGCACCTCTTCTAAAGGCTTCTAGGACAAAATCCCTGTCAACTCGCCCAGAACACATTGTCTTAACAATTCTTATGTTTGTCGGATACTCAAACCGGCTTGTGCCAGCCAGGTCGGCTCCGGCATATGAACACCAGTTACAGCAGAAGCCCAGTATCTTATCCTCTGGATTCTTTTCTAGAGCAGCCTCTATTTGAGCAAATATTTGAGCATCAGTAAAGTGCATCTGTGTAATGGCGTCGGCTGGGCATTCCGCAGCGCATGTTCCGCAACCATGGCACATAGCCGATATGACTTGCGCCGGCATGCCAGGCTCAGCCTTTATGGCTCCATATGGGCACTTAGTGGCGCATATGCCGCATTTAACTTTCGTGTTCCTACATTTCTCCGGATCCACAACTGAGATTATTGGTTCAATCTTAACTGAGGGCTTAGATAGTATTGTTGCAGCTCTAGCAGCCGCTCCGCATCCCTGAGAGACGCTATAGGGGATATCCTTAGGCCCTTGGCATGCTCCAGCCAGAAATATTCCGTCAACCGGAGTATCAAGGGGCTTAAGCTTCGGGTGGCTCTCCATGAAGAATCCATCTGTTCCCCTAGTTACGTTTAGGATCCGCGCGATCTCCTCAATACCCTTATTCGGTATGGCTGCTGTTGCAAGAACAACCAACTCAGCCTCGAGCTCTATTGGTTCACCAAGCAGCGTGTCTTCAGCATGTATTAGGAGATTTTTTGTCTCCGGATCCTCAATAACCTTCGACACTCTCCCCCTAATGAAGTTCACGCCCATCTCTCTGGCTCTATAATAGAATTCCTCGTATCCCTTAAAGTTACTACGCATATCCATATAGAAAACGTAAACCTCAACATCACTTCCATAATGCTCCTTTAATTGGATCGTGTGCTTAAGCGTATACATGCAGCAGAAGTTTGAGCAGTAAGGATATTTATTGACATCCCTCGATCCGACGCATTGAACAAACACAACAACCTTCGGCATCTTCCCATCTGACGCGCGAACAACATGCCCACCTGTTGGTCCAGCTGCCAGAATAAGCCTCTCAAACTCTAGGCTGGTTATGACATTACTATATTTTCCATAGCCGTAAAGGTTTCCCTCCTCGGGCAAGTAGATGTCGTACCCGGTTGCAACTATTATGGTGCCAACCTTAAGTTCAATTTCCTCAGGTTTCTGATCGAAATTTATAGCTTGGCGCGGACCGCACGCATCAATGCATTTATAGCATTCTATACAGTAGTCTCGATTTATCCTATAAACAAGCGGCACAGCCTGAGGGAATGGGACTGATATGGCTTTCCTGACGCCTAAATTCATGTCCCAGTCGTTAGGGAACTCAATTGGGCATGCTGGGAGGCACTCACCACAGCCCGTGCATTTCTCCTCGAGGACATATCGCGGATTTTTTCTAATTCTAACTTTAAAGTTCCCAATATAGCCCTCAACGCTCAGCAAGTCGGCAAAAGATATTATCTCAATATTTGGATGGCGTGCGACATCAACCATCTTTGGACCTAGAATACATATTGAGCAGTCTAAAGTTGGAAAGGTCTTATCCAGTTGCGCCATGTGGCCGCCTATGCTCTCATTTTTCTCAAGCAAATACACTTTGAAGCCCATTTCCGCCAGTTCGAGGGCAGCATTTATTCCGGCGACGCCTCCGCCTACGACAAGAGCGGTTGATGCGACTGGCACCTCTATTGGCTCTAGGGGGCGGAGCAATCTGGCTTTAGAAACAGCCATCTTAACTATTTCCTTAGCTTTCTCAGTTGCCTCTTTAGGGGTGCTCGGGTGACACCATGAGCAATGCTCCCTAATATTCGCCATTTCAAACAAGTATGGGTTCAGCCCAGCTTCATCCACGCATCTTCTAAATGTAGGTTCATGCATCCTAGGCGAACAAGCTGCGACGACAACTCGGTTAAGCTTATGCTCCTTAACTGCCTTCCTAATTTCCTCTTGACCCGGATCTGAGCATGTGTATCTGTTATCGATTGCAAAGACAACGTTTGGCAGGGTTTTCGCATACTCAACTACCTCTTTAACATTAACCACGCCGGCTATGTTCAGCCCGCAGTGACAGACAAATACGCCTACTCTTAAGTCTTCACTCTCATGTTTGACGCTCATTTACTAACACGGCTCCTCACATGAAGTTTTTTCACGGATTCGTAAGTCTTAAATATCGATTTGCTTCGTAGCTCTTTAGCCATATTCCCAGTTGAGGTTAATCTTTCTAGGGCTTTGTTCCATGCTCCCGACTTAACGGGCGTATGATGCACCGATATTCTTCTAAGGTCTATTGCCCCTTCAACTGGACAGGCATTTTTACATGCGCCGCAATAGACGCAGAAAGAATCATTAACACTGACTTTTCCCTCATTGGATATGAAAAGAACATTGGGTATTGGGCATGCATCAACGCATGCTCGGCAACCTTCAGGGCATAAATCAATATTCACCTTAATTAGGCCGGAAATTATTTTTCTAGTATGTATTGCATTGTATGGGCATTTTACCTCGCATATTCGGCATACTGGGCAATGATCCTTATCGATCTCAACTTTAACCTTGCCCTCCAATTCACCGTTCCACTTAACTTTGATTAGGCTAAGTGGGCATGCTTCTTCGCAAACTTTGCAACCTATTGGGCACTTGCCCTCATCGACCTCAACCTCATGGATCACTTCTGGAAAACTTTCGCTTTTTAAGACCGGAATGAACTCTTCGTCATTAACACTTTGCTTAAATGCTCCGAAAATGCATATTTCACTGCATATGCCGCAAAAGTTGCATTTATCCTCTAGGACCTTGACTGTGATCTTCTTCGGCGGATTTTCAATATCCGCGAGATCTGAGGGGTTAACGATTTTTATCGCTTCCTTCGGGCATGCAGCTATACAGAGATCACAACCTACGCATTTGTTTCTGTCAAGGGATAAAGTATAACGCTTAGTGTACATGATCCGTTCCAGAATAAATGCGCTTCCATCCTCAACTTTAAGGATCTTCACAGGCAAATCTCATCAGCTCATCTGGAATTTTAGGATTATAAGTTAGACATAAATAAGAATTTTACGTTAAAATTCGCTTAAAAATGAATGTAAGATCAAAACCAATAATAAGTTCTTCAACATTAAATTCCTAAGATCATTAATACATCTCATCAAAGGTGCGCTGTTAATGGCAACTCAGATGAAGGCTGCTAAAGAGGGACGCGAGACTGAAGAGATGCGGTTGGTTGCCCTGGATGAGGGCGAATCACCGCAAATTATACGTACGCGTGTTGCTGTGGGAACAGTGATCATAACGCGTAATGTTCAGCGTGAAAATGTTCATCCAGTAGGCATTGGGAAAGGTTTAAGGACTAAAGTTAATGCCAACATTGGCACGAGCCCTGACATATGTGATTTAAACCTGGAAATCGAGAAGGCTAAAACGGCCATAAAGTACGGTGCAGATGCGGTAATGGATCTCAGCACAGGCGGCAATCTGGATGAAATACGTGGAGCAGTCCTGAAGGCAGTTAATGCTCCGGTTGGGACGGTTCCAATATATCAAGCAGCTGTAGAAGCTGCTAGGAAAAGGGGGTCAATAGTTCACATGACTGAGGATGACATCTTCAATACGATAGAGAAGCACGCTAAAGATGGCGTCGACTTTATGACGGTGCATTGTGGCGTTACAAAAGAAATTGTCAAAAAAATTGCGAAGGAACCCCGCGTAATGGGGATCGTAAGTAGAGGCGGAACATTCCTAGCTGTATGGATGCTCCATAATGATGAGGAGAACCCGCTGTATAAGAACTATGATTATCTCTTAGAAATCGCCGCTAAATACGATTTCGCCTTAAGCCTAGGAGACGGGCTGAGGCCTGGATGCATATTCGACTCAACAGACTACTTCCAAATTCAGGAGCTATTAACTGTCAGCGAACTTATTGAAAGGGCTAGAAATGCGAATATCCAGGCAATGGTTGAAGGCCCAGGGCATCTGCCGCTAAACCATGTGGAGACGAATATTAGGCTTGCAAAAACGGTTTCTAGGGAAGCACCGCTCTATGTTCTCGGCCCAGTAGTGACGGAAATAGCTCCCGGATATGACCATATAGTTGGCGCGATTGGAGGGGCATTGGCAGGCTTGGCTGGCGCCGATTTTCTCTGCTATCTGACACCAGCTGAGCATCTCGGATTACCCTCACTGGAGGATGTTAAGGAGGGCGTCATAGCAACTAAGATAGCAGCGCATGCCGCTGACATAGCCAAGCTTTGGCATAAAGCCTTTGCTAAAGATTTAGAGATGGCTAAAGCTAGAGCGGCATTAGATTGGAGGAAGCAGATAGAAAGCGCCATAGACCCGGAGAAGGCTATAGAAATACGCGGCAGATCTAAACTTAAAAGTCCAGAGGCATGCTCAATGTGTTCAGAATACTGTGCCATAAAGATGCTGAAAGACGCGCTTAAAGCTCAATGCCTTTAATATACTTAAAGTAAATTGTTCTAGTTTTTCACCCTGATTCATGTTTAAAAAACCTAAAGTTGTCATGTCCTAACGGAAAAAAGAAAATTAAGGTTAGCTTTGCCCTTATAGTTGAAAGATCATTGCTTTACTTTTTCCAATCCTAGCTTCTCAAAAACACCTTGTCAAAAATTCTCACAAGGAGAATTGAAAGTCACTACAGTTGATGTTTTTTTCTCGGAAACATCAATGGTTGATGTTTTATGAATATCAAGCCAAAGATTAACCATAACCACGCCACGCTGCTGGCGCAGGCGCCAATGTCCTGTGCATATTTAGCCCGTTCTAAAGCAACTCTGGTGCCGGAATGTGAAGTTCCGGGCACAACTGGAATCTTGCCATTTGTGACATCCACAACGGTCTTAACGATTTTTCTCCACTCATCATCTATAACAGCGTATTTTTCCCCGGTGCTTCCAACAGTTGTTAAAACTAAGGGTTCCCCCTTACTCTCCTCCACTATGAAGGCAGGGTTCTTCCTTTTTTTATAAAACGTTTCTTAACTCTGCTGAATGCACCATAATTTAAAACATTTTTATTATGGTAGCATTTTAAGGGTTCTATGCTCAAAATATATTTTAAAGAGCCATCAGTCTTTTCTATAATTGAGGGTTCGGCAAATGTTTGAACATAAACGGTTGAAAGGAAAAATTCCGGTAACCATATCTATTGCTGGAAGCGATTCGGGTGGAGGGGCTGGAATACAGGCTGATCTGAAGACTTTTGCAGCTCTAGGCGTTCATGGTGCCACTGCGATAACATGCGTAACAGCTCAGAATACTTACTCAGTGACCGCCGTTGAATGTGTTAAGGCTGAGGTTGTGAAAGAGCAAATTAGACAGGTAGCTGAAGATATGGGAATAGACGCTGGGAAAACTGGAATGCTTTATAATGAGGAAATCATAAGAGCGGTTGCTTCAGAGGTTTCAAGATATGGTTTCCCACTGGTGGTCGACCCAGTCATGATAGCCAAGTCCGGGGCGCCCTTATTAAAACCTGGGGCTGTAGAGACTTTAAAGAAGCATCTGTTCCCTGTGGCAACGGTTGTTACCCCGAACAGATTTGAAGCCGAGCATCTAACTGGAAGAAAAATTGAGAACATTGAGGATGCTAAGAAGGCCGCTGAAGAAATCTGCAGAATGGGACCGCAGTCAACTGTGATTAAAGGTGGGCATTTAAACACTGTAAAGGCCGTTGATGTATTGTACTATAGAGGCGATTACAGAATTTTCGAAGCAGAAAGGTTAAATGTAAATACGAGCCATGGAACCGGATGCAGTTTCTCAGCCGCCATAGCTGCCTTTATAGCGAGAGGCGATGACATACCCTCAGCGGTTGAGAAAGGTAAGGCTTTCATTACGCACGCGATAAAGTTTGGGTTAAATATTGGAAAAGGTGTTGGACCTGTTAATCCAATGGCTCAGTTATATAAAGAAGCATCGAAATATCAGGTTTTGAAGAATGTTGACCAGGCTAGAAGAATACTTGAGTCTTCACCTAATATAGTCTTCGTCACGCCTGAGGTTGGAATTAACATTGCAATGGCTCTTCCATACGCTGAAAGTGTAGAGGATGTGGCGGCAATTCCGGGAAGAATTATGAAAGCATTTAGAGGCGTTAAGTCTTCTTCGCCCCCGGATTTCGGCGCATCATCCCATTTAGCAAGGTACATACTTGAAGTAGTGAAGCATGAACCTAGTAGAAGGGCTGCGATTAACATGAAATTTTCAGAGAAAATCCTTGATGTCTTGAGTGGTAAAGGGCTTAAAATATCGTTTTACGATAGAAGGGAGGAGCCTGAGGAAATTAAGCTTATTGAGGGAATGAGCATACCTTGGGGTGTTAAAGTTGCGATCGAGAGAGCCGGCGGGGTCCCGGATGTAATATATCATAAGGGGGATGTTGGGAAGGAGCCTATGATAGTGCTCATTGGGGAAGACGCCGTGACTCTGGCAGAAATCGTCGTCGAGACAGCATATAATATGCGCTAGATTTTCACAGCGAAATTGAAGAAAATCAAGTAAACTTAGTTCATTGAGATTGAAGTGGATACAAAA
>JAGTRG010000053.1 GCA_018396435.1 Candidatus Bathyarchaeota archaeon | reverse complement strand
AACCCCTTCTCCAAGCTTTTGAAACTAGTGTTCAAGTATCTATTGCTGGGGGAAGACTACGGTTACAACATACCTGAGATAATTGAAATCGAAAAATCAAGGGGGGTCAAATCAACCTTTTTCCTCAAAACTCGTTACGATGAGATGGAGAAAGCACACATGTTACAAAGGCTATTAAAGGAGAATGGCTTCGAAATAGGCTTACATGGGACAAGGGATTCGCATAAGAATATTGATATGTTGAGAGATGAAATTAGGAGCCTTGAGAATGCAGTCAATTCTGGAATTCATGGTATAAGATATCACCGGTTGAAGTTTAAGCCGAACTTTACTTGGAGGCTTGTAGAGGAAGCAGGTTTAAAATATGATTCGACGTTTAGCAACAGTAAGTATTTCGGGTTTAAATCTCAACTATGCTACCCTTTTCATCCGGTTGATCCTTTGCTTAAAAGAAGATTAAACATTTTGGAGATACCTATGGCGTTTATGGATTGGACATCTTTGCATAGGCATTACACGTATGATGAGTGCAAATCGGTCATGAGTAGGTTGATGGATACTGTTTACAAATACCATGGCTGCTTTGCTGTAAACTTCCATAATACATATTTAAACAAAGAGTCCTTCCAACAGGTTTATGAGCTTTTTCTCTGGAGTTTGGATGAAACTATTGGTAGAGGGTTCTGGGTAACAACGGGTTTTGAATGTTACCAGTGGTGGTCGATGAGGGCTGATCTGAAATTACAGCTTTATTTAGAGGAAACAATCATTAAAGGAGAAAGCCCTTTAAAGGAGGTCCCTATAATCATTGATGGTGTAAAAGATAAGGAAACAGTACCATTCATAACAGACCGTTTCTTCAAGATAGATATGCGTATTATTCAATGACTTACATTTGATGCGTGATCAATTAGTTCGTAATAGATGCTTTCCAGTTTGTAACCATATTCCTTTTCAGAATGGTGCCTTTCGATGTATTTTCTTGCTGCTAATGCAATGCTTTTCAAATCAACTCTGTTTATTACATGCAGGATTGTTTGAGCCAAGTCTTTAGGATCATGGGTTTTTACGGTAAATACTCCTATCTTCTCCATACCCTGCTCAAGCCTCATCGTTGTCACAACAGGCCTTCCGCAAGATAGGCCTTCCACCGCTACCAAGGATAGTATGTATCCTTCATAGTAAAGAGGAATAACTATCAGAGTTGAGAGATGGTAATAATTTACTAAAATGTGAGGATCACTTACATGTCCAACAAACTCTACGGCTTTTTCTACACCTAGCTCACGAGCAAGATCTTGGAGTTTTTGTCTTAAAGGCCCATGTCCCACAATGACGATTCTTACCTCAGGAATTTTTTCCAATATGTATGGTACAGATTTTAAAAGAAGATCTGCACCATAGACCTTGGAAAGACTTCCTACAAATAGTATGGTTGGGGTGGCCGATAATGGCATTTGGAAGCTAAAAAGTTCGGTATCAACTGGATGCGGTAAAACTCTCAACCTATCCTCGAAACCTTTTCCATAAATATTAATAAGTATCTTAGCAAATAAACCCGACCTTACTATTATTCTATCTGCCTGTCTTATAAGGAATTTTTCAAATGGAAAGCTCATCAGTTGCTCGTAAGACTTCCTCCATCTAAACCTGCCTATCCACATTCTGGGAAGACCATGAAAAAACAAAACGACAGGTTTTCTGAATATTATCTTCAACAGGAAGCAAGCAATCATTGAGGCGAAGCCATGGGCTTCAAAGATATCAACATCCTCCTTCTTTCTTCTCAATATACTGATGGTTATTCTAACTTGGTTTAAGCTGAAGACAAATCTTGAGAATACGGAAAAGCCTGAGGGGCCAGTCCTATATACCTCGGCTTTTTCATATTTTTCAAACTTTTGTGTGCCAGGAAACATTCTTGTCACAAATAATATTCTGTGTCCTCTCTTACTCAAACTCTTAATTATTTTATCAATGGACCTAGTGGTTCCATCAACCTTAGGATAAAAATGGCTCGATAGAAGTAGGATCTTTAACTTTTTTTCAGGCTTCAACCTAATAGGATTCTATGATTTGTGATTAAAAGCTTTTGCTAAGCTACGTTGAAAGTATTCTTTCATATGCTCTCGAAATCTGTTCAACGGTTTTTTTCCATGTAAACTTAGACTCCACCGTCCTCCTCCCCTCCTTAGCAAATTTATTGGCAAGATTTTTATCCTGAAGCACTGTAAGGATAGCTTCTCCGAGGTTCTTCACATCCTTAGGCTTTACTAAGAATCCATTTCTCCCGTTTTCCACTATTTCCATTATACCGCCTACGCGTGAAGCTACTACAGGAGTTTCACAAGCCATCGCCTCCACCACCACCTTCCCCATAGCCTCATAGAGAGATGGAAAAGCGAATACTTCGGCCATAGAGTAGTAAATCGGTAATTTTTGATGTGGAATCTGTCCCATAAGCCTCGCGTTCTTCTTTATTCCTGCTTGCTCGATTTTCTCCTTAAGGATCTGCCAGTAAACGTCAGTTCCAAGCCACTCGGGAGTACCGCCTACGCACAGTAGGAAAGCTTCAGGCTCCTCCCGAAGTATCTCGCGCATCGCTTCAATCAGGTAGGTTATTCCTTTTCTGAGACCGAAGTGTCCCACGTAGAGAATAATCCGTTTCCCTTCGAGCCCAAGCTCCCTTAATTCATCGCTATTATCTGTTTTCCTAAATATTGATGTGTCAACACCGTTGTAGGCGACCTCAATCTTAGAACTATCAATATTGTATAGTTTCTCTATCTCTTCTTTAAGAAAATAGCTTACGGCGATGAGCATATCGGCCGTTCGCCAATAAACCTCCTGTCTAAATATTGCGGTTGACTCTCTTATCTTTGACCTGACACTATCCTTAAGAGATACACTAGTAGGTGGGGTAAAGCGATGAAGAGCCATGCCTCGGGCAGTACCATGCGTATGCACAACCAAGGGCTTACGGATCCTAAATCTGAACAAAGGATATGATATTCCACAGGTTCCGTGAGCATGAATTACGTGGAAAGGTTTTTGTGAATTTAACCGGGTCAGCTTTCTAATAGCATTCAAATTGTAGGGCGATGCTACTCTGTGAACCCTTATTCCATCGATTTCCTCATGATCCGGTTCGTTTACTCCCTTTCTAGCTATGACATCAACCTCATAACCTTGCTCTACCTGTTCTTTCGAGATATAATAGAAATTGGGGCCCAACCCGTAGCTTATCTTCTCGGCCCGCGGAAAGTTCCAGACCAGCCTGCATATCCTCAAGGCAATACGAGTTCTAAAGTAGTTAACGAGTATTTAAAAATCATTTGGATAATGTTTGAGTACATTAGGAAATTAGTGATAGATAACTGGTAGATGGTTTTTAGGATACTAAAGACATGGCTTAACAAAGCTATAAAGAATGCAGGACGCTGGCCATTTTCAAATTTCCAGCTATTTCCTGAGGGACTGTTCATAGATTTCCTTCAATTTCCGGTTTACGACCTCGTTTGAAAACAATCGCTCCACGCGATTTCTTCCCTCATGTCCCATTTTCTCTCTTAAAGACCTAGATTCTATTAGATAACAAAGTTTTTTAAATAGTTCTTCGCTACTTCCCACTGGAACCAGAAATCCTGTTTTTCCATCTTCCACAATTTCCGGAATCGCATAAATGTTGCTTGCAACAACCGGTAATCTGAAACTCATAGCTTCTAACAATACTAGTCCGAACGGTTCTTCTAGGGTTGGAAGAACAAAAATATCTGCATGTCGGTAAAGTTCGTTTAATTCATTCCTGGGAATTTGATGACTGATCCATGTTATTCGTTCTTTGAGTTTGTCACAATATCTTCCTAATATTGAGATAGGGAAACGAGTTCCTGTCTTAACAATTAAATGTATATCATCAAACCTTGAGCAAAGTTTATTAAATGCCTTCAAAAGAAGAAATCCTCCTTTTCGCCTGAAGTTTCTTCCTACGAATAAAATAACTACATCTTTATGCTTATTGCGTACTATACTTGAAAGCTTTGGTACTTCTATTCCCGGGGGGAGAACTTCAACCATATCTCTAGGAACATCGAAGTATTTTTCTAGCTCCTTTCTAGCTATCTCGGAAAAAGGTAAAATCCTTCTGCAATTGTGAGAGAGAATAAATTTTCTTACGATTGTCTTCGAGAATTGTGGTATCCTATCATAAGTTTTGTAGATAGTTAAAAGTCTAGGAGTGTCGAAGACTAATATCCAAGGTTTTCTGCATCTATATAATTTACACATAGAATGTACTAAATCTACATCATGAGTAGTAATAAGATATCTCAGATATGGCAAGTCATATTCCAATTTCTTTGGAAGGAGACAGATAGGCGAAATATCTCCAAAGAGGCTTGAGAGTGGAAAATCGAATGTGGAGACAGGTATTCCCGGTAAATGTGAAATTCGCAATTGTAGGTGTTCTCTAAAAGATTTTGGATAAAATAAAGTCACCCCTAGAGGAGGGTGATTAAGCAGGTTTTCTATGTAGGAGCCCCAACCAGTCCCTACAGCCCCCGATAGAAGGATAATCATTACACGGTTCTTAAATACTATAATAAACAGCTAGCTTAAAAATTTTTATGATTTCGGTGATGTTTTCTGCTCCGTTCTCTCGGTTCGTCAATGAGCACGCGTACTCATTTCTTCCAAAGGAGCTTCAATATGACTGACTTAAAAGGTATTTTTGAATCCATAATGAGCTTCTTATCCGTTAGATCGAAGGCGTTTACAAACCTCAGTGCCAAAGCATATGTGAGCGGCCCGATCGTAAAGGCAGTTAACAATAAGGGAATGGTTGCTTTACCTAATAAATGGTGAAGTAATCCTAAAACTGCTCCCATGAGTAAACTTGATAAGAGATATTTCCCTAATACGCCTATCGGTATAAAATTTCCTAAGCGGTTCCTAACCGCTATAATGTACACGTAGCTAGCGATCACAATGGCTGACGAAGTGATTGCGGATATGGCGGCACCAGTTGCCCCCAAGTTCGGAACAAGCCAAAACCCCAGAACTATTATTATTGCGGAGCGGGCTATCCCGCCAAAAAGGAGTATATGTGTCTTTTCTGTCACGCGCAGGATAGTGTCGCTTATTGCAAGTATTTTAAGTGGGCAGTATGCTAGCAGCAGGATCCGAAATATCTGGACGGAGGGGAGAATCTTACTACCATAGAGAGTTAATAGTATCGGTTCGGCCAAAACTACTCCTCCTACTGTAACCGGAAAAGCATATAGGGATAAGAGCTTCACGTACTGTTCGATTGCAAACCTAAACCTATCCTCATTCGAATAACGGATTTCAGTTAAGGATATGGTTCCAATTGTTCCGATCACCAACCACGCTTGCAAAAATACTCTTTCGACAAAAGAGTTGGGAATATCGTAGTAAGCAACATCCTCTAAGTTTCTCAGGGCTCCTAAGATTATATTGCCTGCCGAACTTAGAAAGCTACCTACTAGGTCGAGGATAGTAAGCGGTGTAGTATATTTGATGATTCTCTGAATAGTATCTGTTCCAAGTGGCTTTTCCTCGCCATTAAATAATTGAGCATGTTTCCTTCTGACGTATAGGGAGTATACTGTAGCTGCCGTCGAATTAGTAATTAGGCCAATAATTATAATTCCAGTTAATTCAAGTTTAAGAAAAACTACAAAAATTATTAAAAGGAAGAATTCAAGAGCTGAAAAAAATGTTTCGAAGATGCTCAGGAACTTCTGTTCATACAGGCTGTTCAGAATGTTCTTCGTTATGCCTAACACGGCCCTAGGAACGATTCCAAGAGCTATCAGCCTGGCGTAAAATGCTAGTTCCGGTCTTCCTAAGGCACCGAGAAAAACATCTGCCCCAAGAAAAATTATTAGCGTCGCAATGCAGGAACCGGCTAGGTTTATTTTTTGCAGCGAAGATAAGAGTTTTCGCAACCTGGGGTAGTCCCTTTTCGCCATAAATTCAGGGATGAATCTCAGTAAAGGAGCGTGAGTTCCGAGAACGTAAATAGTGGCCAATATTGAAAAGATACCGTCTAAAAAACCATAACCGCCGAAATTCTGGATTTGCAACCACCTGACCGTTATTATACTATAGAATATGGAAAGCAGGGTTGAAATAACTATCCTAATAGTATTATAGGTTACAGCCGCGGACACCTTTCTGGAAA
The DNA here is from genome assembly GCA_018396435.1 of Candidatus Bathyarchaeota archaeon. GTDB lineage: Archaea > Thermoproteota > Bathyarchaeia > Bathyarchaeales > DTEX01 > DTEX01. The sequence goes on along the minus strand of JAGTRG010000053.1, from coordinate 2,217 downwards.
TGCTCATTGAATATTCATTCCCTATACTACACTATTATTTATTTCTTTAGGTTGAAAAAGATATACTATGATGATGCCTGTGTGATGGTTGTAGGTCTCTAACTTAGCGCGCGCGCTACTGTGAATATCAATGGCTTTACATTTTTTCCTTAATGCCACCGACTCTAGACTTTGCTCTGTTCAAGACATATAGTTCGACCAATACAAGCGATAGCACAAGCAAAGCATATATAAGCTGCTTATTTTCGTCAACCATGTAGAATGCCGATCGTGTTTCTTCACGAATTATTCTTACAGTAGTATCTTTTTCTTTTGCTATAAACCCAATGTAAGTTAGCCGATTTTTCTCATCATAAAAATACGACCCTTCACCGAGCTTGTAGAGAGTCGACAGCCCACTCGCGCTTCTTATGGGGTTAGCCTCTACTCTTATCTCTCTAGGTACCACAGTGCTTCGCACTATTAGCCAAACGTCTTGTTCTAGATCAGAGCATATCTCATAGAGCGCTTGATTCGGATATATTTTCTGAGCTTTAATGAGCAAGTTTGAGTAAAGTATGTGGAAATCCTGAGTATCATTCATTATGTAGATTGGCAACCATGTTCCGGACTGAACTTTTATGCAAATTTCAGTGCCATTGCCCATGCCTACTGGTAACCAGCTGACTGCATCTAAAGCAACCCACCCGTCTGTATCAATGTTAAAGAAGTTAGCGTTAAGATTTATTTCAATTCGCGTTTCGTTATTATTAGTAGTAAGCCATAGGAGTAGTGGTCCTCCAGGCTTCCCGCTTATCGTATATTCAATGTAATCGCTTAATGATTTTTCTTTCAAAGAGTCTCCGTACCATACTGCCGGTAGCGTATTATCCTTTTTAGCCGCGTAAAAAATAGCATTCGTTAAGATCGTTAAGTAATCGTACTTGAACTCATTAATATTGTCGGAAGGTGCTCCACAGAGGATAGCCACCCCGGAACCATACGGATTATAGCTTATCCAGGGTTGGCCATTAGAGTCTTTAACAATGAATGTCGCGTTCTCGCCTATTTGAATAATTTTGTTAGCACTCCAGTAAGCATTGTACCAATCGATTGAAGTATAAGCGACTAAAATAGGATGGTTTAAATCCGCGTAGGAGATTAATCCTGGCGCTACTCTCTCGCTTGTAAACTTAAAGCCTACAATTTCATCTATCCACTCGGGCCAATTGAACATAACTACGAGTCCACCACCTCTTTTCACAAATTCTTTTATGCGTTGGCGAGCATCTTGTGTAAGTTGATCTGCAGAATACTTGTCTGAAGCTAAGACTATAACATTGAAGGTTTCGAAATAACCGAATCTAGAGAGGTTCTGATCCTTATCTATCCTTGCCAACGTAACGTTAGTCGTCGATAAGAAGTATTCTGCTAAGATTTGTGCATCTCTGTTTCCGATTAAGAGTACCCTTATCGTATCTGCGCTTCTACCATAATAATCTCCAAAGTATCTCATAAGTTTTGTAACATTCCAAAAACTAGAGATGTTTGTTTTAAATGTCTTCTCTAAGACTCTTATGTCTTCAAGGTTAAACAACATGAAAGGACTAGGACAGTTTGGAAGAATCATTTTATAATACATTTCAACTCTGGGCAATTTTTCTTCAGTTACATCGAGTTCTGGGATAATCGCCATGCCTGGGAACCTAGTAATCATCTCTCCAACCTCTGAAGAATTATTGACTTTAAGAATGCAGAATGACTCTCGCAAGCTACGGGCCTCCTCTAAGACGCTCGGATGATTAAAATCCAGTGAAAACCATTTTCCCCCCGTATAGGATTCAAACCATTGTACTAGCGTTTTTTGCAGATTGCTTATCTGGACATTCAAATAAACATTTAACCCATGGGCCGGCTCCTCGTAAGCATTATGTATATGATACTTCTCAATATCTTCAACCAGCTCTTGCGTTGTAAAAAACCGTGGGTTGCAAGGTGCTTTCACGAGTCCAAAAAGAAGATCTGTCTCCCTGTTCTCCGGCAGATACCAATTCTGGCCCCCATCACTTGTAATTTTAACCTTAAGCTGAGTTCCACCGTAGCTGAGCTCAGGGTAGTGGAAGGCAAATACTAGAGGTTCCACTCTTGTAGAACTATCACCTTTTATCACCAGCCAGTATTTTACTCCTGCCTTAAGAAAATAAGGATATTCGAATTCAATAAGCTGCAATCCATTAA
>JAGTRG010000052.1 GCA_018396435.1 Candidatus Bathyarchaeota archaeon | reverse complement strand
CCATTGGGCTAAAGTCTACAATATCTTTACTGAGCTGAGTGGCATTAGTTAAAAGCCAAATGCTTTCTTTGCTATGCTCAGGCAATTTAAGCTGCTTATAAGCTATTGTTAGATTGTTAAGGACTTGAACTGTTTGCAAGTAGAGATTCTTATCAATTAGATTAAGCTTTCCATAATTCTTCAAAGCCTCGAGGAACAGATAATTCTTATCCAAGCTTACCCTATCGTCTCTCAAGAACTGGTCGTAAGCAGTTTTAACAAGAGTTGAATTCTTAGAATAAGCAGGCAATACTTCGAGATAATTCTCTTTAAACTGGGGAAAATCTTTAAGGAAATTAACTCCATCATAGCCGTTAGATTCAGCGAAATTTACAAACTCGCTTGCTTTAGAGCCGTAAGCGTTTAAAGCAGAGCTTAAAAGCTGCTTATCATTGCTGAGGCTAAGGTACTCTAAAGTTTTATTCAAATCTTTAAAAGTTTGAAAAGTCAAATCCGCTAGGCTTTGGTCTTCAACCCAAGACTTAGCAAAGCTTACCCAAGTTGAATTCCCATTCTGCTGAGGATAGCTTTTAATGAAGCTATCAGCCTGCTCTTGAGTGAGGCCAGCCTCCTTGTAAGGCTTCCTAGCCTGCTCGGGAAGATAGACTAGAAAATAGTATGAGGCAGCGATAATCAAGATTGTTGAAAAAGCTAGGATAACGGCCTTAACCCTCACCCCAGAGGCGGCAGGCATCGCTGGAAAAAAGCACGGGTAGAAATAGTTAAGCCTTACGATTAGGAAAACAGAGAAAATAACGGAAACATTAGAGCCTTAAAAAGACTCTAACCCTCGTCAGGGTCAGGAAGATCCCAGTCGGGGTCGACCTTAACTTGACCTAAAGCTTTCTCAAGCATGATCCTCTGCTCAATGCTTGCAACAACTTTGCGTGTAAACACTGTGACATCGGGATTGATTGAAATAGAATCGATGCCTGCCCTAACCAAGAACTTAGTAGCATGCTTATTGGAACATTTCTGGAGAAAACTCATCTACTCCGTTTTCAACTTCTCTCGCAAGTAAAATAAGCGATGTTTATAATAGTTAGACTACCAGAACTAGTCTCTTTTTCTTCTAAAGTTTCTTTGGATATGATGAAAATCTGACTTATTTAAAACTAATTATTCTGGTTAGTTCTCAAAGAAACTTTTGGCGAGCTTTTCAAGCTTTTTCCTCTATCCTAATTTTACAAGATACAACTATAGCTATCTCTTCTGATTTTTAATGAGCTTTAATAAGATAATTCCTCTTATATCATGTTCTTCAGAAACAAATTTGCCGAAATCAGCATCAAGCGTTATTATAATCCTCTCTTGTCTTTTAGCTAAATTTATTACTTCCTTATCTGTTAAGCCAAACGAGATTTCTAAAGTTGAAACTATATCAAAACCCTTCTCTCTCAAAGCTTGTACAATTCTAATGAAGAAACTTTCATCAGAAAGAAATTTAAATATATGGAAAATCATATTATTTTTCAAGTACATATTCTAAAGCGGCCAGCACATCTTCCCTACTAAGTTGTGGATACTCTTTTAAAATTCTTTCTGCAGACCAGCCCAAATTCTTAGCAAGATTCTGAATCAGCTCTACAGAAATCCTTGTTCCTTTTATAACTGGTTTACCACGTAAGATCTTAGGATCATTTATTATCCTGTTATATTTTTTCGGATACGAAGGTTGCTTATCAAACTCAGTCTTAAAATTCGAATGAATCTTTACTATTCTTACACATCCACCATCAACATCTTTACATGCATCTGTTTCAATAACTTTTATTACCATGTCTTCCCATTCCTCCCAATCATTATGACCATGTCCCCCAAACCATCCTAGAAGATGCTTTCTGTAAGGATAAAGCAAAGCAATGAGAAGAGCATACTCGGCTTGAGAAAAGGAAGGAGGAGCAAAGCCTGAAAATTGCATACTTAAAGTAAGCAAGTGATGTGCAAAGATGATTGTAGGCTTATTTACTTTCGAAAGATGCTGTGAGAACCATTGATATGTTCCGCCAGGGAAATTATGGAGATTACTAGTGAAACCAATGCCAGGTGCACCAAGTGGAGCTCTCGAACGTGGGTTAAAATCCAGAACTATAAAATGAACATCACAATAATCGAATGCATAGTTAAGGAAGTAAGAGTTACGTTTAACCTCTGGATTCCATACTGGTGCTGGCGCTATTTCTAAATTAGCAAAACCAAAGTTTTTAAGTTTCTCAACATACGGCTTATATAATTTGTAAAAGTGAATGTCTGGAGGATCTGTCTCTTTTGCTTCTAGCCTCTTGTTAAAATCCGGATCGTTTTCCTTGAAAAGAGTATAGGATCCTTTAAAATTCTTATCAGAATAAAGAGCAACAACTGCACCGTTTACTATTCTTATCGAAGACGCTTCATCGTTCCCGATGTGGGTACCCTCTAGATCTGTGCAATCAACGCAAAAAAGTGAAAACTTACCCTTGTAATTGGCATCTTGGTAGAGATATATTCCTTTCGTGTTGCAATTATGCACACGCAGAGAAGAAACCCCTGGATTTAATCCTCCCCCCATATCAAAATTGGAAATATCTCCAACAGCATACATGTAGTAACCTTTAAAATCTGCATCTACATAGAATATTGCTTCACAGTCTCTCAACTTTGCTGAAGAAATCCAATCTCTACCGTTCTTCTTAGGAACATTGTTCACGCTTGAAGTATATTTCTCGAATTCTCCTTTGAAATTAGCGTCCTTGTAAACTGTCACGGAGGGGTTTGAATCCTTAGGAATGATTTTAATGGATGATATTTTATCGTTCATATCCAGATTAGAAGTTTCCTTCACATTCATGTAATAACCATTATAATTAGCATCGGAGTAAAGGGTTACCCAGCATCCGCCTTTAGCTTTTACCGATGAAGCCTTATCGTTTCCTATAAAGCTACCTTCAAGGTCTGGTACATCACCGATGAAAAACTCCTCTTTTCCACTAAAGTTTGCATGCTCATATAGATAAACCCCGTTCTCGAAGGGATTAGGACTTCGATTAACAAATCTGACTGAAGAAACATGGTCATTTAAGCGAAACCTAGGATTCTGAGCCTTATCATTGCAATATGGCCAAATATCGTGATTTCCGATAACAGGTATCCATGGGACAGATAACTTATTTAATATTGAAATTGTGATACCGTGCTCCGAAAGCTCGCCACTATCAGTCATATCGCCAAGATGTACTACAAACCTTATTTTCTCACTCTCTATGAGACTGTTTATCTTATTGACAGCACACTCTAGTCTTTCGGCGGGTTCTCCAATTCCATAGGGGAGGGATGTTAAATAATCGTCCCATCCTCTATAGCCATAGTCCCAGCCATCATCAGCCTCACCGACATGCGTATCTGCAATTATTGCAAAAGAGTATATGAAATCGCCAGTACCTATATTCGTGTAAGTAATTTTAGTCATTAATCATTTTGCGATTATTATTTTCTTTGCAGTCTCCACTAGCTTCTGAACTATTTCCAGCGACGGTGATTTATCTTTTAACACTTTCCTCAGGTTTTCATATAAATCTTTTGGATCTAATTGCGCCAGTTTCTCCTTCGAATCAACCCCCATTTTGATAAGCACTACCGCCACTTCATCACTAAGATCTTTTATCTCAGATAAATTTCTCTTGAGCACGGATATCGATGCATCTATCAGTTTTGAGGCTTTTTCTTGGGAAAAGCCTAGTTTAGTTAACTGTTCCGGAGACAAAGAAGCTAGGTCCCTAACTTTATTGATTCCTGCATTTCTCAATTTATCTGCAAGAACCGGCCCTACTTCTTCTATGCATTCAACAGGATGAGAACCCGTAACCGGCTCTACAACTGGAGGCTGTGGTACTGGTTTAAGAGTTATACTGATAATACTTATTTTATCTGGCTCTACCTCTTTAAGCTGGGGGAATGTAAACACAACTTCCTCGCCTTGATCGGTTTTCCGTTTGCTGACAATCGTTTTCAACTGTATGCTTACATCCGGAACTACATAAGTAGTAGGAAGCCTCTGGCTCAGAGCGAATTGATGGGCACGTAGTAACTCGGATTGAAAAGACTCCACTAAGGTTGCTGGTTTTATTTGAAGGTGTTCCGCCATGTATTCGCCTTTCCCCACTTTCAATTCTTCGATTTGCTTCTTAAGATGCTCATTTTCCTTTTTCAATTCTTCGATTTGCTTCTTAAGCTGGTCTATTTCAGTTGTCGGTCGAGAAGACGGGTTAAGAGTCGATGGAGTTAATCCAGTGGATTTTTTTGAAGAAGGTTTGATTTCCTTCTCTACTCCCATGAAACTCACCCAGGACTCGTTTTAAAAATCACCTTGATCAGATCGTCACATGGAACACCATAATAGTTTGATACAAAGGGGTTTGAAGGAACGACTTTAGGAGGTACCCCACCGATGATTGAACATTTCAATTCAAGACTCATTTCCTGGACGATGAAGACTATGGGTAAAGATAAATCTCTACATGTATCAACTGCTCCGCGTACTCCTTCATTAATCTCCTGTAGCAGTTCAATGAGTAGGTCACCGAGAGATACAGAAGCACTTAGATCGTAAAGCATTATCCTCACGGAATAGTAGGAGCCGTTTTTGATGCGATGTACTCTATAGCTCGCATAAGAGGTTGAGGTGGAGGAGCGGGTGCAACCTGAATCCGAACTAGGCTTGAACCCTCAACCTTATAAGAGTAAGTATTCTGATACTTTGCATCTACACTGGCTGAAAAAACTCTAAAACCCATTCTAGCCTTGACTCCAACCTGAAACTCCCTGGTTTGTTGCAATGTTATTGCCATCTTAATCTCAATTATTCCACTCTGTATTTGGAGAAGGGTTGGAAGTATTCCAAATGCTAATGCATTACCCGATATTTCTTTTTCTGTACTGTCTTCTTTATACTTTATTTTGACTTCTGTTCCTACCAAATCATTAATACCTTCAATAAAACTAGCATTCGCCTCGTTTTGGGCAGCAACCATAGCCAGAAGGATATTCTTTATCAGCTCATCATAAGGTACGCTTGCTAACTCTTGTCCAACAGTTACTGCTGACAATTCGTTAATTAAATAAGAAAATGTATTACTTAAATACTTTCTTTAAAACTTTAAATTAAATAGTAAAAAATATTGGTAAAAATATTGCGTCTCAAAACGACACAAACATTCTCTAAACGAATGCAGTACAATACTAAAACAATAGTTGAAAAACCATTTTTATACACCCATATTTGCTTAACAGAATTAGCCGATAGTGGAAACAGGGTTAAATATCAGCTTCCAATAATCAAATACTTACTGGAAATGGTTATAATGTTCGACATAGAGACCACTGGCCTAGACCCATATGAAAACCAAGTTATACTTATAGGTATGAAAGGAAGGAGGAAGATAAAGCGGTGGAATCTTTAGGAGACAGGTGATGATGAGAATTTATAGTAAGAAATGACTTGACTAGTATCTGAAGAATGACTATAGGAAGCCGAAAAGGAAGGAAAGACCGTGATGATCCTCATTGCGATGGGTAAAAGAAAGAACTATCATGCTATACTGTATAATTTTGGCTTTTATTAAGCAACAGCCAAGATTCTGGCCATAAAAGCTATTTTTATAGGCTTTAGAAGTCTTCTGGCAACCTATTTATAAATAAGCTGGCATTTTATTGCCAATATCTTTATAAAGAAGCTGTCAGCCCTTTCTCAATTAAGTTTGAGTAGAGGAGAATTATACGAATATAACCCTTGGTGGACTAATCCTCAGGCAATAAACCAAGACGTGTCGGTTAATGATTGGAATATTGCACGGTTTAAATGGCGACCAAGATTAGGGGAAACATTCCAGTGGGATGTGGATGTTATTTACGTGCTTCGGGGACCCAGGCAAGTTGGAAAGACGACTTTAATAAAGCTAAAAATTAAGGAACTAATCGACAGGGGAATCCAGCCGAGAAGCATATTTTATTGGGCCTGCGATCTTGTAGAGAAACCTGAAAGACTAGTAGAAATAATAAATGGATATCTCGCGTTCTCAAGAGACATTGAAGGAAGGCGCTACATTTTTCTAGATGAAATCTCTTCTGTTAAGGATTGGCAAAAGGGCATTAAATCTCTTCATGATAAAGGAAAATTGAGAAATTGTACCGTCGTATTGACAGGTTCTCACAGCATTGATCTTAGAAGAGCCACTGAAAGCCTAGCTAGACGAAGAGGCGACGTTCACAAGCTTAAAGACAAGCTCCCAGATAAAATACTTTTACCCATGAAATTCTCTGAATACGCTGAATCAAGGAGCCCAGAAATAAAAAGACTCGTGTCAGAACAAAACTTCATTAAAAGAGATAGAAGACATCAATTACTATCAGAACTATTTAACGGCAATCTTCCCAAAGAAATTGAGGAAGCACAATTATTATCTAAGGAATTAAACGAACTTTACCAGGAATATCTAATAACTGGCGGAATCCCTCGTTCTATAAACGCCTACATTTCTGACGGAACTATCACCAGAGATATTTATGAAGGATATGTTGAGCTACTGCTTAAAGATATTCGGAAATGGGAAGGCAATGAAGCGTTCATACGTCAAATAATTAAGAGGCTAGTTGAAACTTTATCGTCGCCTGTTGGTTTTAATGCTTTACGTGAAGATACGGAAATAGCATCGCACAACACTGTATCAGTTTACGTGAACTTTCTTAGGGATAATTTTGTTATCAGTATGGTCTGCGAGTTAGATCGGAATAGGGATGCTCCTGCATTTAGAAAGGAGAAAAAGTTTCACTTCGAAGACCCTTTTATTTTCCACGCTTTACGGTCATGGGCTCTAGGCAGAGAACCATATGATGAAACACTACAATATCTGAAAAAACAGGAGGAACTTGGAAAAATAACAGAATCGGTCGTAGCTAACCACCTAATTAGATTACTTTTCAGTTATTTCCCGTCTACACAATTCGACTATACTACTTTGCTATTTTATTGGCGAAGCCAAAAGAAACGAGAACTCGATTTCGTTCTTAGGATGAGTAACCTTTACGTACCGATAGAGGTTAAATACCAGTCGAAGATTAGTAGTGAAAATGGTTTTAGCATCATAGATTTTCAAAAAGGAGGCAAATCTTCTAAAGGCTTACTGCTAACTAAAGACTCGCTTGAAGCAAAGAGGAGTTATATCGAAGTACCAGTACCAATCTTCTTATTATTGATTTAAAGGCGAGATGGTAATTTAGCACGCTCTTATGACACCAGGTGTAACATGTTACAGTTTCCGGCAACAAACGCTTGAAACATCCCACTTACCATTGGAAACTAATGTGCTACTCCGAGTATGACCTTGTGTGCGAAGAGTGCAGGGAGAAGTTCGACAGGGTTTTCAGCGTGAAGATTGAGAGCGCGGAGCAGGAGAGAAGGCTACTTGCGAAATGGTTGGAATCACTCTGCGAGGATTGTTGTTGAGGAGGAAGACTATGATTTCGACCATGATGAGATTGTTGAGAAGCTTGTTGAAATAGGTAATGGATTGGGCTTTGAGGCGAGTAGCGAGCAGCAGGTAGCTAGGGGTGCTAGGGTTGATGTTCTCTGGCAGGCTAGGATAGCTAACCTCGGGGTTGTGAGTTATGTTTTCGAGGTTCAAAGGGGTGGGAGCACGACTCCCTCATACTCAACCTGCAGAGGGCGAAGAACAATCCTACTGTGCAGAAGCTTGTGGTAGTCGCTAAAACTAGGGACCTGAGGAAGATAAGGGAGGAGGCGGAGTCTTTAAGCGAAGAGTTCAGAAAAACCCTAGCTTACCTGGAGGCGAAGGATGTTGAAAGAGCCTCCGACCTATTGGCTGAGTTGAACACGATAATAAGCAGGCTCGAGCTCGTGAAGGGCTTCTAGAATTCAAGCTTTTCTAACACCGATCCTATTTCCACACTTGTATCTATATGTAGCCCATATGCCAAGTGTCTGATGGGGTTTAATTCTAACTCTCCGATTCTGGTCTAGTTATTTTTAAGAGTTCTTCTTCACTCTTTCTGTAAGACCATATGAGAAATCCTGTGACACATATTGAGATAATACCAATGAGAAGTATATTCCAAGGCTCAACGTAGAATATGCCGAATAATCCCAATAGTCCCCAACAGAGGTATATAAATGTCAAAACCAGAAGGAGGTTCAGAGTGTATCTTGGCAGTATCAAGAAAATAATCTTTCTCTCACCCTTACCCGTGACTTTTAAAACTGTCCCCATCTTGGCTTGTTCTTCCTTTACATATTCCTTCTGTTTCAACTTGTTTATTTTCTTATTTACTGAGCTATCGTCTTTATATCCTAATTCTTTACTTAATGCAGAAATGCTGCCGCGAAACCCTTTAATCTTCCACAAGTAATATAGTAACCATGTTTCTCGTGTCACTAAATCCTCAGCCGTCTCTTTCTTCGGCATTACATGTTTCCAGTTAAAAAAAGAAGATTTAAGCATTATCAAGTGGTTTAAATAACTTTTTAAGCAATATTACTTTATCAT
>JAGTRG010000051.1 GCA_018396435.1 Candidatus Bathyarchaeota archaeon | reverse complement strand
TGAGGAATTAAAGGACCTCATAGCAAAAGCAGAAATATTACATCCAGAATATGGAACGAAGCCGAGAGTTTATTACATAAACCTTCCAAAACCTTTCGTAGCTGGGGATGTATATGATCCAGAGAATGATGAATGCATTCAAGGAGCAACGGTCAATGCAGTTGATATATCAACTGGTATCGTAAGCGCAACTGATACTACTGATGAGTTCGGAGACTTCTGGCTTAAGAACTTGGAATGGAATAAGATGTATCGGGTAACTATAGAACATCCAAAATATCATCCAAAAATCATAGGAGTTGTAGCGACAAACAAAGACGTACATTTAGGATCGATACCTTTGTACAAGAAACCATAGAATAACTTCCTTTATTTATTTTTTGAAAAGAATCAGTTCAAAGAAAAATGTATTTATGTTAATTTATATAAATCTACTTTGAGTTTGATATGATACGGTATCCAACTTTTCTAATTACTAATCAAAAAGCAGTCGCTAACGGAAAGCTAACGCTTGAATATGATGGGAGATTAACGCCTGAGCTAGTTTTAAAGAATTTTCTTGAATACAAATCAATACTAGATGAGATTACGTTGAAAGGCTGGAAATATCTGTATATCGAAATGACAGGAAAATATTTTGTAGAACTGGAATTTTCAGGACAACCCTCAAGAATAATTCCCTATGCTGCGGACTGGTTTACAAAAGGTCGTTTCTCTATAGACGTAGAGCTAGGTAAGCCTTTTCCAGAAGTGAAGATAAAAGAGGTAGATGAATTTCATATTAATATATCTACAAAAAGTTTCCCGAGATCTGTAACGGTGGAACTGGTAAAACAAATCATAACATATGTTGAAAATACGTTCTGGGATTGGATGGATGAGTGGATGGAAGATAAAGAGAAGTTATCAAAAGCATTTGAAGTCTATGAAGTAGTCAGGTGGCTTATGGAAGAAAAGAAATTCAAGTTACATGAAAATCTGCACGAAGAACGATGCAGAGGATTATTACAAAAATTTAGAGAATATGAATCTAAGAACGAGATAATAGAAAAACTTAAAAGCTGATTAGAGAAGTCTTATAAGAGTATCTTGGTACGGATTGTATGAATCTTGATGTGTTAATTGTCCACCCGCCTGCAATCTATGACTTTAGAAAGATACCGCATTTTCCAGGACCTACTTCCCAGATTTCCATACATACGGCCGCTCAATATATCCAAGTACCTCAAGGTACGTTAAGTGTAGCCGAATATCTAGATAGAAATGGCTACAAAGTAAGAGTAGACAATCTAGGCGAAAGAATGCTTTATGATGAAAAGTTTGATATTGAACAATACATTAGATCGATAAATGCAGAAGTTTATGCTATTGAGTGGCATTGGTATGTTCATGGTCAAGGTGCGATAGAAGTTGCTAAGTTATGTAAGACTATACATCCAGAAGCATTAGTAGTGATGGGCGGGCTTACTGCTACGATATTCCACGAAGAGATTATTAGAAATTTTCTTTTCATAGATTTAATTATTAGAGGGGAGGCTGAGAAACCTTTATACGAGTTTCTTAAAAAATATGAGAATAAGAGGAAAATCGATGACGGCGTACCTAATTTAACCTTCCGCAACAATGATAAGATTGCAATTACACCCCTCATGAAACCCTCTGAAAATTTGGACGAATTTGAATTTACGAGATTGGATTTACTTGATCCAAAAACTTCAATATATACTCCAGGTACATCCTCCCACTTTAGCATGTCTATATGTAGAGGGTGTATTTACAATTGCGTTACGTGTGGTGGTTCTGCATATACATATAGAAAGTATTTTGGTAGAGAAAAGCCTGCATTTAGGAGCCCGGAAAAACTAATTGAAGATCTACAAAAACTTATTGAGCAGGATGTAAGATGCGTGGCTCTTCTCCAAGACCCACGTATGGCTGGAAAAAACTACTGGGAAAAGCTATTTACCCTACTCGGAAAAGAAGATCTCGATATTGAACGACTAACGATGGACATGTTCCAACCAGCTGATGAAGAGTATATGCAATATATTTTTAGAACCCGTTTACCAGTAACTCTTAACATATCTCCAGATACGGGGTCTTACGAAGTTAGGATGCTACATGGACGGGAATATACCAATGAACAGTTAATAGAAACCGTCAAGCTCTGCCATAGATACCATATCCCGATAACAGTCTTCTTCATGATAGGGCTTTCGAAAGAAGATTTTAAAACAATAGAGGATACTTGGAGGTTATGGGAGAAGCTCTCATCACTTGATAGAGAAGCTATCTCTAAAGGGATCTTCAGACATCTAGAACATTTTATTCCAGTAGCAGGTCCAATAATGGGTCATATGATATACTTGGATCCAGGTTCCCTGGGGTTTGACTATCCAGAAAAATATGGATACAAATTACTCTGTAGAACGATTGAGGATCACTTAAGAATACTAATTATGCCATGCTGGCATCAGAGATTCAATTATGAAACAGAATTATTAAATAAAGAAGCACTCATCAATTTAATCTATAAGTCCATAGAATTTGCTATCCAATGTAGAGAAAACTATGGGTTACTAAATCGGTATGAAATATTCCTACAACGCTTACAACTGAATGTAGATAAATTAGTAAAAACAGAAATTGATAAAATAATAAGTATTAGAAGTGAGAAAGAGAAGAATTTAAGATTAAAATCTTTGAAGTATGCGTTTGACTTTACATTACAATACTTTAAACCAATAGCTGACCCTTATGGTTACGGTAAGCTTTTAGCCCAAGTAATGGAAAGAACCTTAAAAGAATGCAAAATTAGAAAGTCAACAACCTGAATCATTACTATGTCTAAGAGGCTTTAATTCCTTAAAATAAAAGAATTAATGGCCATTAAAAACATTTTCGTGAGATCCATACTCTGCCCCCTCACACATTCCAAATTACGGCATAACTCTTTCCCAATGCGCACAAGATTCATATTGCCTGTAAAACGTTTCGCGTTCATCCGTCGTAAGTGGTAAGTTAACAGTCTTACATGCGGGAAAATAAGAGAGACAGTTTAAAAACTTTTCACTTACGTAGTTTGGAACGTTCCTAACAATAAAAAGCGTAACTATTAATGCGTACGTGTTAACTAAAATTATACGCTAACGCTATGATAGTAGATGTTATTCAAAAAAGAGTGAGACATATAAATGAAACTGGAAAGAGGAAGTTGAAAAGGAGAAGGAAAAGCCATTAAAAGCGTTGGATACATGTTGCATTCTATAATGGCTGTTAAATGAAGAAGACTTTAAGCTGACGAATGTGTATGAAATTGAAAAACTACGAACTCGCAGTCTAACGTCATTATGGCCACTCCTCTTTATTCCGTCTTCTGGAGGTTTCTCAAAAATAGATGGAGGTCATTTAAGCCTAAACATACTTTTGCATGCCCTCGATATAGAGGTGCCTAAGGGGCGGTAAGTTATACGTTGCCCTATTATTAATAGTCGTTTGAGGCTTCGTGGGTAGCGTTAAAGTGAAATACGCCGTATAAAGGACGATGGAATGAGGGGTCCAATATCATCCTTTACTAACGAAATCTTATATGGGTTTGTTAAATAAAATATCTTATGACAAATTATACCGTAAAGGTTCTGCCCTTAGTGATAGTTATCCTGATGACTCTTGTTTTGCCAGTAAAAGCTCAGGATTATGGTGGAGTTTCTATTCAACTCTTAGGCAAAGATGATAGACCTATCTCCTTCGCTGTCATACGACTCGAGTTTGACAGCGGATACTACTTTTTTACTAACACAGACAAGTGGGGCAAGGCCTATTTCTGGATAACTCAAGAACAGTTAAACAAGCGTATAAAGCTCGAGATACCCGATGTATTCAACAAACCCCTAAAAACCAACGTAAGCGAAGTCATGTTCACGGGCTTTAATCAAATTAAAGTTGTTAAAGTACTTAACTCACGAATTATAACCATCAACGTACTCGACGAAATAGGTCAGGCTCCACCGCTAGCCGGTATAACTAACGCTGCTACCGAAAGGACGATTTCTAGAAATGGCACGATCATCGCCTTGATAAGCGATGACTTCGAGGGAGATGTTAAAGTCGGGGCACCATTAAGGAAGGATGGCCTTATAAAAGTAACGAAAGATGAGGATAGATACGAGATTACGCTTAAGATGGCTATTACATTTACCTTGTATTCTAATGGAGAAGAATTCGTGGTTAGCGTAAGATGGGACGGAATAGAAGACAGGGACATGGGAAACAAAATGCTCGTGCCATATTCTGCTGACCTTAGACTAATCTCAACAAGGGGGGATATCAAGATGCTTGGCAAGCTCGATCCGATAACGTTTACCTCGAGCTCAGGAGAAGCCACGATGAATATTACACTACCAGAAGAGATCAATACGGCGATAAAAACCGGAGAATGGATGGAGTGGCCCGACGAGTGGAAAAAAGGTGCACTCATGTTGGCGTTCTACATAGATTATCAGCCGAGTTCTCAAGAAGAAATTTATGTATATTTCAATAACGCTTGGATGCTGGCGCTCACAAGTTTCTTACCCATACCTCCAACGATTTCTAAGGTGTACCTATATGAAGCGACATTCTCTCCGTTCGTTGATTTATTAATCAACCAAAACGCTGAGCTGGAAAGACAACTCGAAGACGCAAAGGCAAGGATAGAAACCCTAGAGAGTCAGTTGGCATCGAGTATGGAGGAGCTAAAATACGCAAGAGAGCAGGTTTCTTCTTTAACTTCTCAATTAGAAGTAGTGATGGAAGAAGTCACGATTCTTAAGGGTGAACTCTCAGCTACCAGAACACAGCTCCAGATAGCTAGCTTGACGCTAATCCTTGGAATCGCTATCCCATCAGTAATCGCCGCCTTACTTGCGCTACTGTATATAAGGAAGAAGACAAAGGCATGATTTCTGGATTTAAGAGATTATTAGCATGAGTTACGCTAACTAATACGGCTTTTTAACACGCCGGGGCTGGGATTCGAACCCAGGCGACCCTCATCGGGTCACAGGCTCTCAAGGCCTGCGCCTTATCCGCTAGGCTACCCCGGCAGATTAATTAATCTAGCTGATTTAATTAAAATCTTTGCTACCTGTCCTCCAGACGGCAGGGTAAATACCTCTATCCATAATAACCCTCTCAGTATCCACGGCAATACCTTCCTCTGAATCCAGCATCTCCTCGGTACTCATTTGCGCATCACCAAGCGCAACCAACTCGCCCTTCAGAGTCATAACGGCAACCCCATCGCCACGCTTTATTCCATCGTCGAGTTTAGATATGCCAACTACTGCCAAGTCTGCTCCATGACATACAGCATCAACGGCTGAATCCAGCACGTAAACTTTTGGCAAGAACTTAATCGTAGTTTCGACTGGCTGAACGACTTCTCTCAAAGCATGCTCTTCGCCATTTTCGTTGTAAAGCTTAACGGCCTCGTACACGTCCAATAGCGTGACCGAGTTCTCCTCATCATATGGTCCAGCTCTTGTCCTTCTAAGCTCCTGCATGTGTGCTCCGCATCCTAAGTATAACCCTAGGTCATAACAATACTTCCTTAGGTATGTCCCGCCAGAACAAGCTACCCTCATCAAGACATCCCTACCGTTCCGCTCGATTATCTCGGCCGAATATATCGTCCTCATCCTAGGCTTTCTCGTAACGGATGACCTTACAGGCGGTACCTGATATATCTGACCAGTAAAGAGCTTTACTGCTTCAAGAAGCCTTTCATCGGAAACGTCGCCGTGCAACCTCATCAAACAGACATATTCTTTTCCAGTTTGCATGATTGCTCTAGCGCATTTGGTAGATTCTTCTAGTAGTATCGGTAGCACGCCAGAAACGGCCGGATGTCCCCAGGCTCAAAGCCTCCTAGGGTCCCGCCATGACCAGCCCGCTCGATGCCCAGCAAATCCTTTATTCTCGAGGATACTTCGTGACTTGTAGGCCCTCTCGGCTTATCGAGGTTAATGACGCCCAGCCTCAAATGCATCCGGATGGGCCTCTCGTAAGGGTTGTATCCGTATCTGGTGTCGGTTTTAGCCTCAAACCTCGTCAACGTCCTTCTCTTATGCTGCCAAGGTGGGATGAGCCCCTCAACCACTCTACTCAAACTTGACGCTCGCCTCCTCTTTCATAAAATCTATGAGCCCGGACTCTTGTATAGTTTTTAAGACTTCCTCATCCGATGCGTTCTCCTTTATGTTCAACTTATACGGTGTGAAAGCTAGATGTGAAACGTTCACCCTTCTACGCCTAACACCGGTTAAACTTTTCGGGCCCGTCACCAAAACAAAATTTTTATCGGCAACGCTGACAACCACGCATTTTTGTCCGGCCTCTCTACCCATCGTCTTAAAACATATCCTTCCAACCTCGGCCTTCAAGCTCTCCCACCGATTCCTTCACGATAAATGGCTGAGTTAAATACATTATCATCCACTGGACTCCTGTGAGTTAGTAAAGGTTAGTCCTCGTTTCACAATTCATGCGAACGCTTTAAAAATTCTTCTAGGTTTTTTGATCTTTCTATATTTCATGAGCAACCTTCCCCCTCTGCCGTTCCTCCAGCAACTCCACCCAGATGCTTACTAACCAGTTTATGTTTTAGACGTTTTTCTGTGATGGCGTGCTTAGCTGTCTGGACGCCTTAAAAACAGACCTATGTACCTCGATTGCCTCTAAAAGCTCTGCCAGACTTTCTCCAAAAATTGCCTTACCATCCTTGTCAATAAACCAGAGCTTAAATTTGGGATAAAGAATGGTGGACATTCTCTTTCTCCGGTGCTACAAATCTACGTTGAAGTAAAGGTAAATAAATTTAGTCGCTGTAGTGCCTGTTATTAGCTCAGGCCCTAGTGATTACTAAGCTGTAGTATAAATATATGTAGGTTCTAACACTCATAGATGTTCAGCTTGAACAGACGAGGCTTCATCGTTTCCATAATCGGCTTGTTCGCCTCTACTGCCTTACTAACTTTAATCGGTGTTGGTAAAAGCAAAACCATCAGACCTCCTGGAGTTGTAGATGAGGACAAATTTGTTTCTTCTTGTATAAGGTGCGGTAAGTGTGTTGAGGTTTGTCCAACAGGTGGAATAAAGCTCGACTACTTAAACTTCTACACTTTAGGCACGCCAGTACTAGAGGGCTATTGTGCTTTCTACATTCAACTTGTGGAGCCTAGTGAAGAGAAAAATGTACATTTTAAGAGAAGCAGAGAGAATGCAGAGCTATGTTTAAGATGCATCGATGCATGTCCAACGAGTGCTCTGAAGCGTTTACCTCTAAAAAAGATTAAGATTAGCATACCTAAAAACGATAAGGAAAAGTGTACAAAATGCTACATATGCGTTGCTATCTGTCCGTTCGATGCAATAAGTGTTGACAATGAAGGATGGCCAAGCTTCGATTTGGATAAATGTATAGGGTGTAAGCAATGTGCTATACTCTGTCCGCCACGCTCTATAACTCATGAACCATATGAGGGATGACGGCTTGGTATCTGTTCTAAATATGAAAAATGTTGTGCAATGGATCAGGCACGTATCCCAGGCTCTATTCTTCGTTTTCTTCGTGCTTTTTGTTATAGGCACAGTCTGCAGCTTCACGGCTAATGGGTTTGCTCCTATCGAGCCTCTCGGCGGGCTACAAATAATATTCTCAAACATGACAACATTCAACACAAGAATCTTATTGATGGTTCTGTCAGGTATCGCTATCTTCGTAATAACCACCATACTGTTTGGGAAAGCTTGGTGTGCGTGGGCATGCCCAGTAGGGTCAGTTGTGGAGCTGGTCGGGTATGCTTTCTCCAAGGCTAAACTCGTACCATATACCAGAAGAAAGAACAGAGTAGCCCCAAAAAACTCCCTACTAAACAAGAACATTAAACACGCGGTTCTTGGAGGGGTGCTGGGGTCCGCTATAATATCCCGTAACCCTGCTTGGTGTAGCGTCTGTCCTATAGGAACAATATGCAGGGGGTCGGCCGCGGGCGGACTCGTGGCGGTTGCTGAGACCGTCATAGTTGGAGGCGTTGTGGCTTCGAGTCTGTACGAGAATAGATTCTTCTGTAGGTTCCTATGCCCGGTCTCAAGCTTATTGACGATTATTAGCAAGTTGAACCCCTTCTTTAAACCTATAGTCAAAAGAGGTTCTTGCAAAGAGTGTGGAATCTGCGATAAAATATGTCCAGAAGGAATACCTCTGTATAAAGAAAAAGAATTAGCTGAATGCACTAAATGTTTGGTATGCTACTCCAAATGTCCGCAAAATGGTGTGACGTTTAAGACGATAAGTCGGTTCAACGCCTCAAAGAAGATGCTCATATCTGCTGCGATAGTGCTTGCATTCTTCATAACAGTTATACCAATATCTAATATGTACCTTGCACCAAAGGAAGTCTCACTAACTATAACGCCCGCAAATTTTACAATAATCTCGGGCGGAAACATTACTTTTACTGCAAACTTATCATTCGGAGCGGCGGCGATACCAAACAAAGATATTGTCTGGTGGGCCTCAGATGGTTTCTTCGATAAAAATGATGGTTACGTCGTGAGATACATAGCACCATCAACTCACGAAAACAAGACTGTAACGATC
>JAGTRG010000050.1 GCA_018396435.1 Candidatus Bathyarchaeota archaeon | reverse complement strand
TTAATCCCATTTCTGCTAATAACGGTTGTCCCCCTGTTTTCCCTAACCATACTTTACATCATCAGATCTTGTGGAAAAATAAGGCATCGAATTGAAGTTCTTGTCTATCCAATAGTGGATCTGCTAAGATTATTATCTTTTAATTTAGGCATAGTTTACGGTCTGCTTAAATTTAATGTTTAAGGATAAAATTTTCCGGGTAGTGCAGCAAACTTTTCAGTCATTTATGAAAATATCCTGTTTTAGAGTTACAGTTAAGTAGAATTACATTGAAATTTTAATAATGCATTCATTGAATCTTGAAGAAATGGAAAATTGAAAGATGATCCGCCATGATTTCATATTCAAAAGTTTTAAGCATGATTAAACGCGTCGTAAAGCCCTCTTGCCCTCATCATGCTCAGATATTTGTAACTAGAAAATGTAATTACCGCTGTAGGGATTGCAATGTTTGGATGAATCAGGAATCCAAAGAATTATCAACTGAAGAGGTTATCCGCAGTCTCGATATTCTGCACGAGATAGGGGTTTTGGAAATAGTTTTTTCTGGCGGAAACCCTCTTCTTCGCGATGATATGGGTGAAATAATAGATCACGCTTCCAAATACTTTATAACAACGGTCTACGATAATGGCAGCTTGGCAGCGAATAAAATAGATGAAATACGTAATGCTGATTTCGTCGCCATATCTCTCGACACCTTAGATGAAAAGAAGAATGATTATCTTAAGGGTGTCAACGGCGCTTGGCGGAGAGCCATGGATGCCATAGATACCCTCAAAAAAGAGGGGATTCATGTAGGCGTCTCTCCGACGATCTCGCAAATGAACCTTTACGAGATAATAGACTTTACGAAGTTTTTTATTAAACGCGAGATACCTGTTTGGTACTGCCTTTACGCTTACGATTATTCGTTTAATAATAGCGCATTTTCAATAGGTATAAAAAATGACGAGTACGAGATAGCTGATAGAAAAACCCTGGCTGAGATTTGCAGCCTACTTATGGAGATGAAGAAGAAAAGCGGATGCATCTACATAACTGATAGAACGCTTAAAGCCATAAGGCATTTGGCTTTAACTGGCGAAAGATCATGGGAATGTAGAGCTCTTGAAAATTTCTTAGTTGTGGATCATTTGGGCAGAGTGTCGAGCTGCCATTGCAGAGATCCGATAGCCTCAATATTTGATTTGCCAAAAATCTGGAAAAGCCCGGATATTGAGAGATTAAGGAACGAATATAGGCAATGCACAAGGTGCGTTTACCTATGTTACATTTTTTATTCAGTTCATGCAGGTTTCCCCGGACTGATGGATATAATTATTGATCAACGGAAGAACGTTAAAGCCTACATGGGCAAATGATCTTCATTTAGCCTAGAAAGATTAAAATTTAAATTACTCGCTTTATATTATAGGCGATCTATCTATGGAGATTAAGGTTGTAAGCATGGATATGCCGAAGGATAGCAACGTAATTCTTGGAATGGCCCATTTTATAAAGACTGTTGAAGACATTTACGAGGCAATGGTTAATTCAGTTCCCGGGATAAAGTTCGGATTAGCATTCTGCGAGAGCAGCGGGGAATGCCTAGTTCGTGTTGAGGGCACGGACGAGGAACTTAAGAAGGCGGCTGCTGAAAACATGCTTAAGCTCGGTTGCGGGCACTCCTTCATCATATTCTTGAGGGGCACCTATCCGATAAACGTGCTTAATGCCATAAAAGGGGTTCCGGAGGTCTGCACCATATATGCCGCTACAGCTAATCCCCTAAAGGTTATTGTCGCCGAAACTGAGCAAGGGAGGGGGATAATGGGCGTAATAGACGGTTTAAAGCCTAAGGGAATTGAGGATGAAAAGGGCGTTGAGTGGCGCAGAAGCCTGCTGAGAAAACTTGGGTATAAAAAATAGAGGTAAGAATCTGATGATGGATCGGGTTATTGAGCTATTAGATGTTTGGAAGGCCTATGATGGCGTTCAAGCTCTTAGGGGACTAAATTTAGAGGTGTATAAAGGCGAGATTTTTGGACTTTTAGGACCAAACGGTGCTGGAAAGACCACCACAATAAAGATTATTGTTGGGCTTTTAAAGATGGACAGAGGCTCAGTGAGGGTGAACAATTTTGACATTTTTGAGGAGCCGTATGGATATAAAAAGTTTATTGGGTACGTGCCCGAGTCGGTTTCTCTTCCTGACTATTTAACACTTGAGGAATTTCTCATATACTCGGGAAAGATTAGAGGCGTGCCGAATGAGCAAATTAGGGAAAGAATGAACCATTACATTAATCTTTTTGAACTTACGGATAAACGGAGGGCACTTATACTTTCTCTGTCTAGGGGAATGCGGCAAAAGATCGCTATTGCCGCAGCGCTAATCCATGATCCCGACATACTTATTCTTGATGAGCCATTTATTGGCATAGATCCAGCGGGGCAACATATGATAAAGGAAATTTTCAATGAAAGGGTAAAGGATGGAAAGACAATTTTTATATCAACGCATATGCTTGACACGGCTGAAAGACTATGCAACAGAGTTGCGATAATCCACAATGGGCAGAACGTTGCCTCAGGAGATCTGAAGAACCTTCAGCAGCTCTCAGAGGTTGGCGAAAACGCAACTTTAGAAGAGGTCTTCTTGAAGCTCACAGAAGAAGCTAAAGAACCGATTATTGAGGAAACTGCTGAGAGAAAGAGACGAGGATTCTTAGGCTTAATTGGGAGAAAAATTTAATGAGTTCAAATATAATCTTGGACATTTACAAGCTCAAGATCAAAGTATTCTTCGGATCATTTAGAGCATCCAAAACCAGTCTGGCTTTACTTGCCATATACGCTTTAGGTTTCCTACCGAGCGTATTCGGCTTTTCATTAATGATCACTAGTGCTGTTAAACAAGAAAATGCAAATATAGATCTGTATGTCGAGAATTTAGCGGCAGTCATAAGTGGCTTCATAAGCGTAATTCTTCTATTAGCTTTGAGGGGTTGCACCGCATACGAATATGAGCAAAGTTTAATTTTCACGTCCCCGGTAACCCCCAGAAAATTTCTTTTCGCGAGCTTATTTGCCGATTTAACGGAGTCTCTTCCCTTCACACATCCGATCTTCGTATTATTCGGTGCGACCGTATATTCCCTCGGCATAGAGCCCCCATCAACATTGATGATGTTTTTCTTAATTATCTTCTTCATTTTCATGCTTCTTTTTCTAAAGATCTCTCTGTCAATATTAAATTCTCTATATAAGAGGTTATGGCTGAAAGCAATGATGTTAGTATTTGTAATTCTTTCCTTGCTTCCCGCCTTAGCAGGATTTTCTACGGGTTTCCCATTAAGATATAGTTTACTTCCACATCCCTCAACTTTTCTGTCCAGATTCCTCATAAATATCGTGTACAGCAAGAGCTCGCAATTGATGGACATTATTGGTTTGCTTTCATATTTTATATTTTCATTAGCGCTGTTTATGTTCGTCTCTGGGAAGAACTTTTTCCAGCATGTCACATATATCCCGTTTGTTTCACCGTTTGACACTTCGATGCGTGTGCAAACATTGAAAATGGAAAGAACGATTAAGACATTTTCTAGGACGGGAATGGTCTTCACTTTAAATATTGAATCTAAATCTCTACTGGGCTTTCTAATGAAGAAGGAGATGCTTCGCATGCTTCGGGATGGAAGCCTATTCTCAGTGGCGTTCTTCTATATAATAATGACAGTAGTAATGTCCTTTACGTCCATCTCGGGGAGGCAGGGGGCGGAAGTCCCCATTTATGCCTTCTTCATATTCTTCATAAGCACATACTCTCTAATTGTACCCTTAATGCTCGTCAGTAACTGGAGGTTTTCAGAGTTTGAGAACATTTGGATACCGTTAACTTCTTGTCTTGACCCGCGATTAATTTCTAAAGCCCTACTATACGATTTCATGTTAATAGCTTCGCTTGTTCCAGCGGTGGTGGTGTTAATCTTATCTGTGATATTTAGCATCAGCCCATTATTACCGCTCGTTTTAATATCTTCAACCTCAATAGTAGGCAGCTCCACAAACCTCTATTTAATGATAAAATTCTTTGGGAAAAAAAGGCGAAGCACACCATCATTCCTTATAGGCTGGGCTTCAATGTTGCTCTCCGGCTTACTATTAATCCCAACGTACGTCCTCACAATATTAAGCACTTATCTAAAACTTAATGACGCAATAAATGCCTTTATTTCAATTCCATTATTAATTTACTCAATTTTCATTATGAGATATTTCCTAAAGAAAACTGGGGAAAACATCATTAATATAGAGGTTTAACCATGATTTAGAAAATAGTTTTAAAGTTCCCGCGTTTTTGATGAGAATTTGACTTTACGCATGGGCGCATGCTAGGAGGTGGATAAATGGTTTCCCATCTGAAAAATGATTTAATGCAAAAGCTAATAGCAGAAATAAGCCTCTGTAGTAAGTGCAGTTTATGGAAGACTCGTAAAAATCCAGTTCCAGGCGAAGGCGACATAAACGCGCTAGTAGTTTTTATTGGTGAAGCTCCTGGACGCTGGGAAGACGTAGAAGGTAAACCATTTGTCGGACCAGCCGGGGATCTCTTAAATAGAATCCTTAGAAAAATCGGGCTTTCAAGAGGCGATATATACATAACAAATTTAGTGAAATGCAGACCCCCAAGCAATAGGGATCCTCACCTAAATGAAATCGAATCTTGCTCTCCATACCTTGATCGGGTGTTGGATATAATAAAGCCTAAAATCATTCTCACGCTTGGACGGCACTCCACATCATATATGTTTTCAAAGGTAGGCTTAACATTTAGATCTATAAGTGAGGTTCAAGGAAAAATTTATGAGGTAAAATTATGGGGTTCGAAGATTCATCTGATAGCATCTTATCACCCGGCTGCAGCATTCTATAATATGGAGCTTGAGAAGGAAATCGAAACATCCATAAAACTTGTGAAAGACTCGATAAATAGAGTCATCAGAGAAAGTTAAGTGGAGCGCACCCTCTGAATTTTTGGAAAGAAAAGAAGCAAACTTTGAGGGAAGATTTTCCCATGGTGTTTGGACCAATATTTGATAAGGCTAGGGAGCCAAATAAAGTATAATTATGTTCTTAGCATCGAGCATGAAGATCCATTCTTCGGAGAGGAGGATGGGCTGATTAGCGGCAATAAGTATCTTGAAAAGAAAAATATTATATAGGCTCTTGCCGAAATTCATTTCAATTTAAACACAAATTCTTCCTCGTATCTGCTATTAACTCTGTCAATATGCTGTAGGCTTTTGTCGAGTCATCTATTTTGAGAAATATTACCGTTTCAGTATAGCAGCTTATCGTCTCCTCTATATTTATTTGCCCCCTAGATACGGCGTTATAAAAAAAGCTTATGCAACCGGGTGTGCTCACGATTTCATGCGGGCTCTGAATTATTATTGCTGCTAAACCGTGTTTTTCATCTAAAATTTCCGTGTCACCGAATTTTTGATAGACTTGGCTGAAAATTCTTTGATCAATTATTAAAGTTAAGGTTGCTGTTCCCTCTAAAACTTGAAAGAAAGCTTCTGGAAAATCTGCAGACAGCAGCCTGGCCTTTTCAAGGTTTCTCCTAGTCTTTTCCACAGTCATTTTCGCTAGGTTTGTCCTTATATTTATGACGCTCTCAGCTATAACCTTAAGGTTCTTCAAGGATGGTTTATACTTCGTTTTTACACGTTTAACCGATGTTATCATGCCCTCTAATGTTACTTTTCTTCCAAGCAATGCCTCAGCTCTAGGTTTAAGTAGGCGGGCTACAGCGCTGAAATTTGCATAGTCTCTCTCTATGGCATCTTGAATTGAAAGGTCATTTTCTATTAGACGCTGAACTATTTTAGCTAAGGATAACTCGGCCAATTTTGGTCACTTAGACCGCTTTAAGTTACAAATATGGTCAAAAAGAATATTTAATTCTTTCCCTCTTTCTCTTCAGTTAGTTAAACAGGATCAAATTCAAGGTGAAGATCTTTGAAGGAAAAAATAGTTTTAGCCTACTCAGGCGGTTTAGACACTTCGGTGCTCATAAAATGGCTTCAGCAGAAATACAACGCTGATGTTGTGACTGTCACTTTGGATGTTGGGCAGAAGGAGGATCTGAAAGCTATAGAGATGAAGGCGATGAATCTTGGTGTTTTAAGGCACTATTCTATCGATGCAAAAGAGGAATTCGTCAAAAACTATATTTTCCCAGCGATTAAGGCAAATGCTCTTTACGAAGGAAAATATCCCGTCAGCACTTCATTGTCCCGGCCGCTTATAGCCTTAAAGATGGTTGAGGTTGCGGAAGAAGAGGGCGCTGATGCTGTTGCACATGGATGCACTGGCAAAGGTAACGATCAGGTTCGCATAGAAATATCTGTGAAGGCTCTGAACCCAAATCTTAAGGTCATAGCCCCTGTCAGAGAGTGGAACATGACCAGAGATGCTGAAATAGAATTCGCTAAAGAGCACGGCATACCAATTCCTGTGGATAAAGATAGGCCCTACAGTATTGATCAGAATCTTTGGGGACGCTCAATAGAATGCGGCATACTTGAGTATCCGGATAAGGAGCCGCCTGAAGATGCCTTTGAGTGGACTGTTCCGCCGGAGAAAGCTCCAAATGAGCCGGAGTACATAAGTATTGAGTTTGAATGTGGTGTTCCAAGGGCGCTAAATGGCGAAGGAATGAACCCTGTAGATTTAATAGAAACCCTTAATGTGATAGCTGGAAAACATGGTGTTGGACGGATAGATCATATTGAAGATCGCCTAGTTGGAATAAAGTCCCGTGAGGTTTACGAGTGCCCAGCCGCTACCTTAATAATTGAGGCTCATAGGGATCTTGAAAAGATGGTTTTAACTAGGCATGAAGTGCTCTTTAAGCAACATATTGATGCATATTGGGCTTACCTGGTCTACGCAGGCTTATGGATGGACCCGTTGAAGGAGGATCTCGACGCATTCATTGACAAGACGCAGGAGAAAGTCGCTGGAGAGGTTAAGATTAAACTCTATAAGGGCAACGCTCAAGTTGTCGGGCGATCCTCACCATACTCGCTGTACGATCTTCACTTAGCTACATATAATATTGATACAACCTTTAATCAAATGGCTTCAGCAGGGTTCATCGAAATTTGGGGCTTACCAACCAAGGTTTCTAAAGCACTAAGAAAAATTGAGCAGGCGAAGTGAGAATGTCAGATCTTTTGAGGGGAGGTAGACTTGCACCCTCAAGGAAAGAGATTATTGAATTCGTATCCTCTATAAAATGCGATGAGAAAATACTTAGACACATTATAGACATCAACAGGGCACACGTAATAATGTTAGTTGAGAAGAAAATAATCGGCAAAAATGACGGCTCAAAAATTTTAGGCGCCCTACAAGACTTGAAGGAGAAAACGGCTCCCCTGCTGGATGTTGAAGATGCGCACATGCTTATTGAGGAAGAAGTGATTAGGAAAGTTGGCTTGGAAATTGGCGGGAATCTTAATCTCGCCAAAAGTAGAAACGATCAGGTTGCGACAGCCATAAGGATGGAGCTGAGAATTGAAATCCTAAATCTTATAGATCTGGTGGTTGATCTTCAAGAGTCTTTGCTAAATCTGGCTGAGAAGAATATTGAAACCATAATTCCGGGCTACACGCATCTTCAGCAGGCTCAACCGACAACTTTTGCTCATTATCTACTTGCACAGTTTGATATTTTAGAGAGAAGCCTTTGGAGATTTATAGAGATCTATAGGCGTATCAATCTTTCACCCATGGGGGCAGGAGCTCTAGCAACATCAAGCTTTCCAATAAGCCGTGAGAGGGTCGCGGAGCTACTGGGCTTTGAGGGGCTGATTGAGAATTCTCTCGATGCTGTTAGCTCAAGGGATTTCCTTCTCGAAACCTTAGCTGCTCTATCCATATTTGCGGTTGACCTAAGCCGTTTCGCTGAAGACTTAATAATATGGTCCTCGATGGAATTCAGCATCCTGGAGATTCCGGATGAGTTTACCTCAACAAGCAGTATAATGCCTCAGAAGAAGAACCCAGAAGTATTAGAGATTATAAGGGCTAGGATGAGTCATATTTTAGGCGATTTTGCGGCATCCTCAACAATAATGAAGGCATTGCCATCAACTTATAATATGGATTTTCAAGAGGCAACGCCAAAGCTTTGGGATGCAATAAAGACAATGAAGGAGAGCCTACGGATGCTCTCCGAGGTTGTCGGGAATTTAAAAGTTAAGGAGAACATTATGAGCAGACCACTTACAAGCTTTTTAGCTGCAACTGAACTTGCAAACATGCTTGTTAGAAACTACGAGGTCTCTTTTAGAACCGCTCATAAAATTGTTGGCGCCCTGGTAAAAGTACTAATTGAGAACGGAAAAACATTGTTGGATGCCACGCCGGAGTTGCTGAGTGAAGTATCAAACTCTTTCCTTCAAAAGCCATTAGTAATTAAGAGTGAAGATTTAGAAAAAGCCATAGATTTGAAAAGCTTTATTGAGTCCCATAGCGTTAGGGGCGGCCCATCTAAAAGGGAGGTTGAAAGAATGATATACCATCGAAAGAGTCTGCTTCACCAATTTAGATCCGAGGTTTCAAGCAGAAGAAAGAAGATTGAAGATTCAATAGGCATGTTAGATTCACTCTCAAACTTCTATGCCGCTCAAGAAAATAACAGAAAAATTTAAATTTAAGTTCCTCATCTCCTTGAGGAAGGGTTCGTTGGGAATAAAAAGTCGCCCCGAGAAAGCCGGTAAGGCCGTCCTTGTTCTTGAGGATGAATCATTCTTTCTAGGTAAGGGCTTT
>JAGTRG010000049.1 GCA_018396435.1 Candidatus Bathyarchaeota archaeon | reverse complement strand
GGAGATCCGGCAAAGATGTAGCGACAAAATCGTTGTGGGGGCGAGGATGGAGCGAAACTACTATATTATTGAGCTTAGGCTGCCTGGGCTAATAACCGTAACGAAGGATTTGAACAATCCCCGCCTTCCAACATTAAGAGATAAATTGAGAGCTATGCGCGCCGAGATAACCGTCTGGGGCTATAAGGATCTGGCTGAAGAGAATGCACCGCAATATTTCGGCTTAAACGGCTCCCCAACGCGCGTAATAAGGGTTTATACTCCGGCAGCGGAGAAGAGGAAGAGCCAGGTTTTATCCGGAACAACCCACGAGGTCGCCCAGAAGATTGTGCAGATCCTTATGGAAAGCGGGTTTTTGGGGTGAGAGGAAATAATGAGTGATGGATGCGGCTTTTGCGGCGTCTTAATATTCGCCGAGCAGGAAGATGGGGAAATACATAAAGTGACATATGAGCTTCTGGGTAAGGGCAGGGTTCTAGCAGATAAACTCGGTAAAAATCTCTGCGCTGTCCTTCTAGGTTATGGGCTGGATGGTGAAGCCCGGGAGTTAATATATTATGGCGCTGATAAAGTGTTCCTATTCGACCATCCATCTCTGAAAGATTTTGATATAGTTAGATATAAACAGAACATAGTTAGGCTTGTCAATGAGGTTAAGCCCGACATTTTCCTCATAGGTGCAACGCGCATTGGCAGAAGCCTAGCGCCTAGGATAGCAGCCTCCCTTAAGACTGGTTTAACAGCGGACTGTATAGACCTAGACTTGGATGATGAGGGAAACCTAGTGCAGATAAGGCCGGCTTTCAGCGGCAACATCATGGCGCAGATAAAGACCAGAACTAAACCTCAGATGGCAACCGTCAGGTACAAGGTCATAAAGATGGGCATCAGGGATCCAGCGAGGAGAGGGGAAGTTATAGAAATGAATGCGGAACCCGTTGAGAATACTGGAATGAAAATTCTGGAGAAAAAGAAGGCTGATGAAGTTAACATTTCAGAGGCTGAAATAATAGTGGCAGCCGGCAGAGGGGTTAAAAGCCCGGAGGATCTTAGGCTCTTTAAGGAGCTAGCTGATCTCCTCGGCGGGGTTGTGGGATCAAGCAGACCGCTTGTTGATGCAGGATGGATAGGTAAGGAGCATCAGGTTGGCTTCAGCGGAAATACTGTTAAACCGAGAGTTTACATGGCCTTCGGCATATCGGGCTCACCCCAGCATCTCTTCGGAATGAGATATTCTGACATAATAATTGCTGTCAATAAGGATTCAACCGCGCCAATGCTGAATTTCTCAGACTACTATGTGATAGGAGACTTATATGAGATTTTACCTCAATTAATTCATGAGATTAGGAAGGTAAGGTGTGTGGAGAAATAATGGGTGATTTCAGCGTAAATTTAGAAAATCTAACCTCGGACTTAAGAAGGATAGTTGGAGATAAGTGGGTTGTAACCCAACAGGAGTTCATGGAGAGCTACTTAAGGGATGAAACACCTGACCCTGTAAGGCCTAGAGCGGCTGAGGGCCTCATACTTGTTAAACCATCATCAGCCGAGGAAGTGGCAGCGATACTTAAGCTTGCAAACACCAATAAAGTTCCAGTTTTCCCAGTGGGTGGAAGAACCGGCTTAGTGGGTGGTTCTGTCCCAACGAAACCTGGCATAATACTTTCGCTTGAGCGGATGAATAATATTGAGGTTGATAGGGAGAATATTATGGCTGTAGCTGAGGCTGGAGCAACATTAGGCGACCTAATTAAGGCTGCGGATGAAGCTGGACTTTTCTTTCCACCGCATCCGGGCGATGAGGGCGCTCAGATAGGCGGGTTAATAGCTACAAACGCTGGTGGATCTAGGGCCGTGAAATACGGCGTCATGAGAAACTACATTAGGGGCTTAGAAATTGTGCTTCCCACAGGCGAAATATTGTCTTTAGGTGGGAAGCTCCTTAAAAATAATACTGGCTACGACCTTATGCAGCTTGCCATAGGATGCGAGGGAACTCTATGCGTGATAACAAAAGCCGTGATTAGGCTATTTCCGAAAAGCAAAGTTATGGTTACATTAGTTGTTCCATTCAACGCGCGCTCAGACGCCCTTAAGGCTGTTCCGGAGATTCTTAGGTCAGGCGTGATGCCGCTGGCAATAGAATATGTTCAAATAAGGGAAATAGAGGAGGCGGCTAAACATTTAAATGAGAGATGGCCCGTTCAAAGAGGCTTTGCGCAGCTAATCATAATTCTGGATGGAGCGAGTGAGGAGGAGGTGCTTCTGAGATGCGAGGAGATATCTGAAATATGCGAATCTAATAATGCAATGGACATTATGCTTGCTGAAACCGCTGAGGAGCAGAATAGAATCCTAAGGATAAGAAGCAACATTTACACGGCTCTAAAGCCGCATATGATAGACATACTGGACGTAACGGTTCCGCCGAGTAATCTTGAAAAACTCATGGATGAAGTTGATCTGATAGCAGCCAAATATAATGTTTACCTGCCAGCATACGGCCATGCGGGGGATGGAAACCTTCACGTGCACATAATGAAGGAGGGGATAACGGATTTGGAGATGGCGGAGAGTATTAAGCGTGAAATATATAAGGCGGCTGTAGCCTTAGGCGGCGTAATAACTGGGGAGCATGGGGTAGGAAGCTTAAGAATTAAGGATCTAGGTCTCGTTTTAAGCGAAAAGCATATAGAGATAATGGAGAGCATAAAGAGAATTTTCGACCCGAACAATATACTTAACCCAAACAAGGTTCTGCCATAATCCATAGAGTCCCCCTGATTGACGCTCCGGCTTTCCCAAAACTTTCCCAAAATAAATGTTGCAAATTATAACGCTCTATATTAGTTCCAGGAACGGATTGAGTCTCCGCTCTCTGCCTATAGTGGTAGGTTCACCGTGACCCGGATATACGATGGTTTCATCAGGCATGCTGAGCAGTTTACTCTTGATGGATGACATTAGATTCTCAAGCGATGCTCCCGGCAAATCCACCCTGCCCACTGATCCGGCAAACAAAGTATCGCCGGTAAAAACAATATTTTCGCTCCTGCAATAGAGCGATATGCTTCCAGGAGTGTGCCCCGGCGTATGAATCACCTCAAGCCTCAATGATCCAACCTTAATCTCATCCCCATCATGGAGTATTCGATCAGGCGGTGGAGAATGAACCCTTAGCCCAAGCATTTCAGACAAATTTTTCAGGGGGTTGGTTAGCATTTCAACATCCTCGCAGTGCACTGCTATTTGAGCATTCATAGTTTCCTTAACCTTCATGTTGCCGCTTATATGATCCGCATGCCCATGAGTGTTAATCACGCATTTAACCCGAGCATTATATCTGCCCATTTCATTTAGAACATAGATGCTTTCAAGTTCAGCGAAGCCTGGATCGATTATTAGGGATTCCCGAGTTCTATCACAAATAACTAGATAGCAATTCGTAAATAGAAATCCAACCACCAATGTAACAATCATTGCGTGAACACACCTATGAATCCGCAAATCCCTTGATTCTTCCCTCT
Source organism: Candidatus Bathyarchaeota archaeon (assembly GCA_018396435.1). Classification (GTDB taxonomy): domain Archaea; phylum Thermoproteota; class Bathyarchaeia; order Bathyarchaeales; family DTEX01; genus DTEX01. The sequence goes on along the minus strand of JAGTRG010000049.1, from coordinate 5,559 downwards.
TATAACTTAAGAGTTTTATAATAAAAAGGAAAGTTTAAAAGTTTCCTCTTTACATCTCTTAAAGAGAGAAGCTCAGCAACGTGAGGAGAAAAATTGATAGAGTTCTGCCCAAATTGCGGTACTAGATTAGTTATGAAGCACAAGAAGGATTCGAAGAAAACCTTCCTCGCATGCCCTAAATGCGAATATGAGAAGGAGACTGAATACCCCATCTTATCTCCAAGTAGAAGAGTTGCGGAGATCAAACCTGAAGATCAAATAGTTGTTATCGGTGAAAAGGAGCAGAAACTTAAAACCCTCCCAGTTGTTACGGTGGAATGCCCTAAATGCGGAAACAACCTTGCATATGTCTGGCAAGTCCAAACTAGAGGGGCTGACGAATCCTCAACCCAGTTCTTCAGATGCACAAAATGCAACTACACATTCAGAGAGTATTCATAGATGTGGATATTGCGTAATGGAATATAACGATGATTTTAAGAAGGTTTTTAAGTGTTTAGCTATGGGGAGTTTATCTCACTTCAGGTTTTACATTCTAAGTTAAATTGTCCGCAATGATGGAGGGAGATTTTAGCCAAAAATGTTCATTAGCATCTATGGTTCTCCCCTCCTATATTCTTTTAATATTTACTTAATAGATTAGTAAGGTTATAAAGGGGCGTGTTAAGATAGTATTAATAGATTGAATATTCGTTTGAAGTTGATGGAGGGCGCATTATTGTTCAGAATGAAGATCTCGGATGCGAAGACGTTTAAAAGCGTATTGACGGCTATATCCGCAATTGTTGATGAGGCGACATTTAACGTAGGTCCCGATGGGATCAAACTTAGAGCTATGGATCCCTCGCGTGTGGCGATGGTTGACTTTGAAATGAGAAAGACAAGCTTCGACGAGTACGAGGCTGCGGATGAGTCAAAGGTATGCATAAACCTGAGTGAGCTGCTAAAGCTGCTTAAGCGGGCTGGCAAAGATGATGTTGTTGAGATCTCATTAGATAAGGAGTCAGGCCGCTTCATGGTTACGATGAGAGGTAGGTACACGCGCACCTTCAATATGCCGACACTTGAGGTTGGGGAGGAGGAGGTTCCTGAACCACGAATAACCTTCAATGTTAGGGTAACCCTCACAACCAGCGACTTTCAAGATGTGCTTAAGGACGCTGCCCTGGTCAGCGACAATGTCCGCATAGAGGCGAATGAAGAGGACTTGGTGATGGTTGCTAAGGGCGATATTGCAGGGGCAAAGATAGAGATTAAGAAGGGAAGCGACGCGCTCATATCTATGGAGGCTAAGGAACCTTCTAAGGCAACCTTCAGCCTAAGCTACCTCTCGGAAATAGTGAACGCTGCATCAGACACATCAGACATCGTAACATTGGAATTCTCAACTGATATGCCGATACGCTTAGATTTCAGGCAGAGATACGATGGAAAGCTCTCATATCTTCTAGCGCCGAGAATAGAGGTTGAATAGGGCAGTGAGTCCCCCGCGACTCTAAGGGGAGGGAGATGGCGAAAACGCTTACGTTGGAGGATATGGCTAAATACCCATTCATGCCGGAGGCAGCTGAGGAGGTTAGGAAGCTAGGTTTCAGAATAGACGGTCTTTTTGAGGCTGACTATGCGCCTATACTTGAGAGGGCTGAGAGGAGGGTGATCGAAGCTTTAACAACCAGTCCGCCTGAAGTGAGATATGATCCAAGCCTTTATAAGGAAGATGTTGAGATGCTGTCGTTTCCAGTTGCAGTGGCGCTAGTAACATCCCTGGCCAATGAATATGTTAAGAGGCGTTATGCGCTCGCTGAGGCGAGGAGAGCCTATGAGCTTCTAAAGAGGGAGAGTGAAGAGAAGATAGTGGAAATAGCGAGGAAGTTCGGTTGGAGAATAAGGTTTTCCGGGGAGAAAGCGGGCTTAATAAAATTTGATTTCGCTCTAAACTTCATAGATTACCTCCGTAATGCAGCCTCATTTCATGATAAGGATTGGAAGCTCATAAACAAATTCGTCATCAATGGTGAGGTGCACCTATCTAAGCAGGAAGTTGCCCGACTCCTGCAGGAGGAGATTCGGCGCTACATTGAGGGCAAAATTGACCCGAAAATTAGGTCAGCGCTCCCAGAAAAAATTTTTGAGCGGGCGGATAAGATCAAGCAGGCGTATTCCAGCAGCTTTAAGGAGCTGCCAACCGAAGACTTCTCACCTTCAGAGGCTACAGAGGAAGCCTTTCCACCGTGCATAATGGAGCTTTATAGGGCGGCTCAATCTGGACGCCATGTTCCTCACGTTGGGCGTTTCGCGCTTACATCATTCCTTATAAACATAGGCATGAGCCCAGATTCAATTGTGGGTCTCTTCCGCAGATCATCGGATTTTAACGAGAGGATGACTAGGTATCAGATTGAACATATAGCTGGTGAAAGGGGATCTGGGACAAAATATACCCCGCCGAAATGTGATACGCTTCAAACTCATGGGCTCTGCCCTGGAATGGATGACATATGCAGAGGAATTAAGCATCCGTTAACGTATTATCGTAGAAAAATGAGGGCCATGAAGGCGAAAAGAGTTAAAGAGTCTAAGGGATAATGGACACGCAAGCATTTATCCAGGAGAGATTCTCCGAATTCTATAAAGGAAATGCTAGTGGGATTGAGACTCCGAAATCGATTGAAAACAGGGAGTTCGGCTTCACGCTTTTCAAGGAAAAAATGATGGTTAGACATAAGGGCTTCATAAACGCTGAGGAACTAAGGGATTTCATAAAGAAGAATGCTCCGTCAAACGCTTATTACTCGGCAGCATATTACAGCGTGCCGGAGGCTAAGATGGATGAGAAGGGCTGGCTGGGTTCAGATCTCTTCTTCGATATAGACGCTGATCACATACCTGCAAAATGTAATAAGATTCATGATTCATGGATGTGCAGGAAATGCGGCTTAAGGGGCAGAGGATCTGCACCCGGGAAATGCCCGAGCTGCGGTAACGAGAGCTTTGATGAAAGAACATGGCCTTGTGAAATATGCCTCGAAGCCGCAAGGGTTGAAACCATGAATCTTTTAGATATTTTAACGTCCGATTTAGGCTTCTCATTTTCAGATATAAGATGCTCCTTTAGCGGGCATAGGGGCTACCATGTTCAGGTGGAAAGTGAGGAGATCCTTAAATTGGATTCTATAGCTAGAAAGGAAATAGTTGATTATGTTACTGGAACGGGTATAGATGTTCTCTTCCACGGTCTAGAATCAATTAGGAGGGATGGTGGAAAATTAATTGCTGGTCCGGGGCTTCATGAGAGGGGCTGGCGTGGGCGCGCTGCGAGAGGAACATACGAGTTTCTTCTGGCAGCAACCCCGGAGGATCTGATGAGGCTTGGGCTTAAAAAGAGCATTGTTGATGAAATTATTGCGAATAAGGATTTAATGCTTGAAAGCTGGGTTTTCGGCGGGCCGTGGAACATCGTGAGGGGTTTAGGCTTAAAGGGCTGGAGTAAGATTGTTCAACGCGGCGTATCTCTTCAATCCGCCAAGATAGATACCGTTGTCACCGTTGACATTCACCGGTTAATACGCTTACCCAACACGCTTCATGGGAAGACCGGGCTGCTTAAGGTTTCCTTCCCGCCGAATGAGATTGAGCAGTTTGATCCGCTTAAAAGATCAGTAGCATTTAGAAATGGCGATGTTAAAATATATGTTGAGGAGGCGCCTAAATTTAGGTTAGGAGATGATTCGTTCGGACCGTTTAAAAAGCAAACGGTAACTTTACCCCTATCAGCCGCCTTGTTCCTTCTGTGTAAAGACGCCGCTAGGGTGGTGGATTGAAATGTATGATGTGCTCTTTGAAGCCTGGAGGAAAGAGAAAGAGAATCCCGACCTTCAGAGTCTGCCGAAGGACTTCTATGCGCAATTATCCGACTACGTTGGGAGGGTTCGCGAGGAGAGGCGGATGATGGATGAGGAAAGCGTTAGGGGAAGGCTCCTTAAGAGGGAGGAGGAGAACATTAAGAGGATGATTAGCGATTTAATCCAAACTAGGTATGAAAAAATGATGAAGATGGCTATTAGGAGGGAGATAGCGCCTCTAACAGCGCTGACCAGTGAGGAGGAAAGCCTCTACGACGGGCTGCTATTTCAAGCTGAAATATACGAAGATCTTCTAAAGGACATACTGCAGGGTCAGAGGCCGAAAATTAAAAAATCCAGAAATAAAGGTTTCATCGTTGTTCGCATACTCAAAGAGATACCGCGGCAATTTATCGGCGCAGACATGAAAGTTTACGGACCATTTAAACCAGAGGATATAACAGTGCTTCCAGAGGAGAATGCAAAGGCTCTGATAAAGCAGGGCGCAGCTAAAGAAATAGAAGCAAAATAAACAGTTCAGAGCACCATGCATAGATCCATTTTTTCGTCCGGGCGCTAAACCTTTTTCAGCCCAACACCTCGGGCGATTGGGAACCGCGGGCTGAACCGCTCGGCCGAAGCCTTCCGGCGTACACCCCGGCTCCATCAACCCCGTCTTCTACGGGAGCCCTCGTCCTTGGCCGAGGCCCGTTGCCGGGTCTCACGCCAAGGAATGGCCGCCTCTTCTCGGGAGCGGCTTCGAGCTTAGATGCTTTCAGCTCTTATCCGCAGCGGCGTGGCTGCCCGGCGGTGCCCTATCGGACAACCGGTAAACTAGAGGCCACAGCGTCCCGTTCCTCTCGTACTAGGGACCCTTTCCCCTCAGGCGGCCAACGCTCCCAGCAGATAAAGTCCGACCTGTCTCACGACGGTCTAAACCCAGCTCACGTTCCCCTTTAATAGGCGAGCAGCCTCACCCTTGGCCCCTTATGCAGGGCCAGGATGGGAAGAGCCGACATCGAGGTACCAAGCCGCGGGGTCGATGGGAACTCTCGCCCGCGACGAGCCTGTTATCCCCGGGGTAACTTTTCTGTCGCAGCCAGCCCCCACCAATGGGGACATGACTGCTCGCTAAGCCCGGCTTTCGCCTCTGGATCCCTTACTTTGGAGGATCCAGTCAGGCCAGCTTTTGCCTTTGCACTCTACAGCGGGTTTCTGTTCCGCCTGAGCTGACCTTAGGGCCCCCTCGATATCTTTTCAAGGGGGTGCCGCCCCAGCCGAACTGCCCACCTGCCGTTGTCCCAACGCATTCGCGCTGGTAAGGGATACAGCTGCGAGTGGGCGGTGTTCCATTGGCGCCTACCCCAACCCCCGGAGAGGTGGAGATCAGACGGCTCCCGCCTACGCTCTGCACCCACAACCATACCTCAGCGACAGGCTGCAGTAAAGCTCCACGGGGTCTTCTTTTCCCGCTGGGAGTTCGTGGACTGTTCGTCCACGTTACGTGGGTTCACCGGGTGCCAAGCGGGGACAGCGGGGCCCTCGTTGTTCCATTCATGCGCGTCGGAACTTACCCGACAAGGCATTTGGCTACCTTAAGAGAGTCAGAGTTACTCCCGTCGTTTGCAGGCCCTTAGCCAGGTTGAACCCTGGTTTCAGGTACCTGTACTGGACAGGATTCAGAAGCCGTACACACCCTTTCGGGCTTGCGGCTTCC
>JAGTRG010000048.1 GCA_018396435.1 Candidatus Bathyarchaeota archaeon | reverse complement strand
GGAGATAATTAGGGAGATAGGCGCAGCCAGCATACCGACAATAGTGGCGCTGAACAAGATAGACCTTGTTTCCCCCGAAGGGCTTAAGGAGAGAATCGACCATTTAAGCAGACTTTACAGGCTGAAATTTATCCCAATATCAGCCCTGCGCGGAATAAACCTTGAGGCGCTTAAGGAGGAAATCGCCGGAATCTTAAGGAGATACACGGAATCAACGTTCACAATGCCAATAAGCCGAGAGTCGCTGTCTCTCCTATCATGGATCTTCGAAAACACTAATGTTCAGAAGGTCGCATACACCGACGATTCTATAAGCGTCTCCCTAAGCATGCCGCCGCACATGATAGGGAAAATCAAGGATAGGGTGGAGAAGATAGGTGGCAAATTTGGGTGAAGAAGGCGGATGGAGAGTCTACATCCTTAGGCTTGGGCATAGGCCTGATAGAGACAAACGGGTCACAACGCATGTTTTTCTGGCAGCAAGAGCCTTCGGAGCCCACGGAGCCTTCTACAGCGGCCAGAAGGATGAAAAAGCTGAGAGAAGCGTGAAGAAAACCGTGGAATCATGGGGCGGACAATTCAAGGTTGAATTCGTCGAAAACTGGATAGATAAGATTAGAGGTTGGCGGAGAAACGGGGGAGAAGTCATACACTTAACAATGTATGGGATACCGCTGAACGAAGCCATCCAGAAAATAAGAGAGTCAAAGAAGGATAAGCTCATAATTGTCGGCGGAACGAAAGTTCCAAGAACAGTCTATGAGCTTGCAGACTGGAACGTTTCAGTAACATCCCAGCCCCACTCGGAGGTCAGCGCGCTGAGCGTCTTCCTGCATGAGCTATATATGGGAAGAGAGTTCGAAAAAGTTTTTGAAAATGCGAAGATCAGGGTTGTTCCGCAAGCGAGGGGAAAGAAAATAGTGAAAAATTAGAGATCGCCCTTTGAATTAAAACATTTATTTAATATGAAGAATTATCCGATTAATTTAAGTTTCATTGATTCAATATAATATATTAACTAATCGAGTGCGATCCCTATGCCCATAGTGACTGACGAGATGCTGATAAAAGTTGCCAAGGTCATCGGCGGCGAAGAGGCAGTTAAGATAATTGAGGTTCTCAACCAATCAGATGAGATGACGGAGGATGAGATCGTCGCCAAAACTGGCGTTAAACTGAACGATGTCCGCAGAATACTTTATAGGCTTCATGAGCACTCAATAGTTAGCCTTAGAAGGATCAGGGATAAAGATACCGGATGGTTCATATTCTATTGGAAGGCTCAGAAGGATCAGGTTGAGGGCTTCATAATAAGCCAGAAGAAACATATACTTGAAAAGCTCGAGATGAGGCTTGAACACGAAAAGAACCATGCCTTCTACTACTGCTATACTCCGGGATGTAAACGCGTAACCTTTGAAGAAGCCACGGAAAACCTCTTCAGATGCCCAAAATGCAATAAGCCCCTATCCTATTTCGATAATAAAAAGATAATAGATGCGCTCTCAAAGAAGATCGAACGGATTAAAAGTGAGATAAATGGATAAGCCCTTGCCTTCACCGGAGGAAGCTATTAGAATACTTCATGAAGTCGGATGCCCCGACGATGTTATAAAACACTGCGAAGCAGTTGCAAGGCTCGCTGTGCGAACAGCCAAAAAATGCCTGAAAAACGGTGTAAACGTTAATGTTCAGCTTATCCACATCGGCGCGCTTCTGCATGATATAGGCCGATCGAAAACGCACAGGGTTCACCACGCTATAGTTGGGGCTGAAATAGCCAGATCATTGGATCTGCCTGAGCCGATAATCTCCATTATAGAGCGCCATGTAGGAGGCGGAATCTCCAGCGATGAAGCCGCCAAGCTCGGCTGGCCAAGGGGAAACTATATGCCTGAAACGATTGAGGAAAAAATAGTTTCCTACGCTGACAAGCTAATCGAGGGAACACGTATAGTCACAATTGAAGAAACTCTGAGAAAATTTAGAATAGACCTGGGCGATGATCATCCGGCAATTGAGAGGATAAAGCGCCTCCACAGCGAGATATCAACTCTCTGCAGTCCCAACATAAACTTAAAGAAGCAGGAAATTTTCCAAATCAAAAAATGCTGAGTGAAGGAATGAGGGTTTCTCCACCTTCTCGTCGCATAATTTTGGGATCCCCTAAACGCCACTTAACCCATGCTTTTTATAAAGCCTAAAAGCCTAAAGCTTAAATGCCCTAATAGCCCTCTATGCTATTACTATGACATCAAAAACCCCATATGAAAAGATCCTCTCGGTTTTTGAGGGAAAAGGCGTCAATAGGGTTCCATGGAACATTAGACATGAGTTCTGGTATCACTACAATCTTACTAGGGGAACCTTGCCCGCGAAATATGCGGGTATGCGCCTAATTGACATCTGCTTGGAGTGGGGTGCCAGCTGGAGATGCTATTCCGGATACTTCACTGACAGCTTTGTTAAAGTCTCCCACGCTGGCGACGTTGAGATCGAGGCCTTCACCAATGGCAGAACCGTCACAACAGAGTTTAAAACCCCGAAAGGAACCCTAAGACAGGTATCCATGAAAGACGATCTCGAAATAACATCCAGAATTATAGAATTCCCAGTTAAAAGCCTAGAGGATCTTAAGCCCCTAAGGTACATTCTTGAGAATTTGAAAGTTGAGTTCGACGAGGAAACCTATAATAGAATGGAGCAGGAACTCAAAGGCCAAGGGATCGTCTCATACTTTTTCCCCAGATCGCCATATCAGAGCATAATGCTTGAATACGCAGGCCTAGAGAGAACAATGCGTTTTCTGCTCAAATATAGAAGGGAGATTGAAGGCTTTATGGAGGTTATCAAGGCATCAAACGACATGTTCTATAAGGTTATGGCTGACACGCCCATTAAGATCTTCAATCTAGGCGAGAACATCGATGCTAGGATGACCCCGCCGAGGCTCTTCGAAAAGTACTGTTTACCATACTATCAGGAGAGAGCCGACTATTTGCACAGGAAGGGAAAATATGTGCACATACATGTGGATGGATACGCTAAGCCTCTTCTGCCGCTTTTAAGGGAATCCGGCTTAGATGGGGTTGAAGCATTAACGGTTAAGCCTGTGGGCGACATGACGCTGGAAGACATTAAAAGAGATCTAGGCGACGAAACTGTGATATTAGACGGGATACCCTACATATACTTCATACCTGAAGCCGTAAGCCTAGATGAATTTGATAGGTTTGTGAGGAAGATAATATCAATGTTCCGAGATAATTTGGTGCTGGGCATATCGGATGAGCTTCCCCCACCCTCAGATGAGACAAGGGTGATGAGGGTTTCGAAGATAATTGACGAGGCTGAGAAAAACAAAAACCTAAAATATTAATTAGCATCTTAAAGATAGCTTCTTTAGAGAGGAACGGAGAATATGGCTGAGTTAGGAATAAGATCCAGAATACTTGTCAAAGACGTCATGACAAGCCCCGTCATAACAGTTAAGGAAGACTCAACAGCAAATGAGGCTGCAAGATTAATGAGGGACAACGACATTGGCTGCGTAATCGTAACCACTAAAGATGATAAGCCAATAGGCATAATAACTGAAAGGGACATCGTTGTGAGGGTCGTTGCGGAAAACACTCAACCCAGCAAGGCAATGGTGAAAGAAATCATGAGCGCCCCCCTCATAACGATAGATGCCGATAAGACAATAAGTGAAGCTGCTAGGGAAATGAACCGCCAAAACATTAGAAGGCTAGCGGTCATGCATAGAGGTAGGCTCATAGGCATAATCTCCAGCAAAGACATACTCTCAGTAACCCCTGAGCTAATAGAGATAATTCAGGAAAGTGCGAAAATAACAGCTAGCGGCGAAGCTGAGGAGGAGCTGCCGTTAACCGGCTACTGTGACAACTGCGGAAGCTGGTCAGACGGGCTTAGGGAAATCGACGGAAGCTACCTCTGCGAAAACTGCTATGTGGAAAGATCTGAAACCGAGTACTAGCATAGAAAAAGCAGGTGTAAGCAATATTTCCTTAAAAATTTGTTAGGTTGAAGGTAAGCGAACCTTGTCAGTTGATTTAGTTCTGAAAAACGCGAAAATCTTTGCCTTTAGCAGAATAATTGAGGCTGGCTTAGCAATTGAGGATGGAAAAATTTTTAAGATAGCTAAAGAGCCGAATCTCCCAAAATCATCTGAAAAGATAGATTTAAACGGACTTCTCGTATTTCCCGGAATAATAGACGTACATGTGCACCTAAGGGATCAGGAACTATCATATAAGGAGGATTTCTTATCCGGAACCTCAGCGGCAGCCAATGGGGGCGTAACCCTCGTTGTGGACATGCCTAACAATAAGCCTACAACAATGGATTCTGCAACATTAAGGGAGAGGATGAACATAGCCTCTGGGAAAACAATTGTTAACATAGCCTTCTACTCAGCATTCCCAGCCGACATAGGGGAGATTAAAAGAATAGCGGATGAGGGAGCTAGGGCATTCAAAATCTTCTTATCGCATAAAGTTGGCGGCTTAGATCCAAACGATGACGTAGCTGTAACCGAAGCATTTATGGAAACCTCAAAACTTAATCTTCCAGTCTCAGTGCATGCTGAAGATGGCATGCTTCTTCAGGAAAATATTAGAAAATTGAGATTGAATAAGCGGGACGACCTGGACGCCTATCCGGAAGCTCACTCTCAAGAAGTGGAGGTTAAGGGAATTAGTAGAGCAATAAACCTGGCAGGTAAATCCGGCGCCCATACGCATGTATGCCATGTGAGCACCGCTGAGGGGCTGAAAACAGTATTGAACGCTAAGAAGGATGGGCTGCCAGTTTCATGCGAAGTCACACCTAACCATCTGTTTCTTTCCGTTCGCCATGCTAGTAAGATCGGCAGCATAGCTCTGACAAACCCACCCCTTAGATCGCAAAGCGATGTTTCCTATCTGCAATCAGCCTTAGAGAAGGGGCTAATAGATGTTGTTGCATCGGATCATGCGCCGCATGCGCTAAAAGAGAAAGAGGGATCCTCGATATGGGATATTTCAGCCGGCATAGTTGGGCTTGAAACCATGCTTCCGCTTCTATTAACGCATGTCAACAGAGGATACCTTTCAGTATCAACATTAGTTAAGGTGATGGCTGAGAAACCGGCTGAAATCTTCGGATTTAAGGATAGGGGCTACATAAAGGAGGATAAATGCGCAGATCTGGTCGTGGTGGACCTTAAGAAAGAATGGGTCATAAATCCATCGGAATTCCACTCGAAAGCCAAGTTCTCACCATTCGAAGGCTGGCGCATGAAGGGTAAACCAGTTAAAACCTTCGTCAACGGGCTTCTAGTCATGGATGACGGTGAAATTGTAGCTAAGCCCGGAACGGGCAGAATCATCATGTGAGAGTGGCTGAACAAATGGAGTTTATAGTTGACGGCATGCTTGGGAAGCTGGCCAGATGGCTTAGGATGCTGGGTTACGATACAAAGTACTCCAGCAGAATGAGCGATGATGAAATTTTAAAGGCAGCTTCTGAGGAAGGGCGCGTTATATTAACCCGCGACTATGAATTCTTTAAGAGAGCTAATATTCACGGGGTTAAAGCGGTCTTCGTAGAAGGGGAAACAAACGCTGAAAAGCTGGCTGATCTATCAAAACAGATCAACATAAATTTGGAAATAAATATAAATGAATCCCGATGCCCCAAATGCAACGCAAAAATAGCATCAATCCGGAAAGAAAATGTGAAGGATAAAGTTCCCGAGTCAACCTATAGGTTCTATAATGAATTCTGGGAATGCTCCAGCTGCGGCCAAATCTATTGGAAGGGAAGCCACTGGAAGAAGATAAATAACACTTTAAGGCGCGCTAAACAAATTTATTTTACTCATTAAGAAATTTCAACCATATTCCTATCAGCGATTTTTATTTCACCAATCTTTCGATACCTTAAAGCCCTATTCAGATTAATTATTGCCTCGAAAGCATTAGATGAAGCCAGCAATGGGCATATCAATATGTCTTCACACTGCTTAACGCTGAATATAACGTCCGCCACAAGAGAATAATGAACTCTACTGCCCCTCACATATTTACCCTTAAGACTTCTGTAGATTCTCTCCACATGCGGGCAGCTTTTATAGAAACGCTCCACGGGGCAAGCGTAATATTTGAAGCCTTGAATAATTGCGCTGCTACAAAGTTTCTTTTTGCAGAAATCCAAAGTCATTTTCCTCCTAATTTTTCTCTCGCTTACTTTATGATTCATATAGTCGAAGAGCATCCTGCCTAGAGCCGAAGAACCCTCGTCGAACAGCAGCTCCTCCCTGATTATCTGATTTACATGCGGACCATACTCACCTATCCATAAGCCGCAGCGTTCACCGCTTGCAACTGGCCGAATCATGAAGCCCCATGATCTTTGAGGGGTTCTTTCAAGCAGCCATTCCGCATCATCTATAAGGCTGCTGTAGCCCTTAAAGTCTTGAAAGAAGAAGATGCCGTAATCCCTGTCAAACAGGACAATTGTCCCGATGAGCTTTAAGCTCTCTTGAAGCAATTTAAACCCCAGAAGTGAATGCAAAGGTGCTATATAAATTTTTAGCAGAATAGATGAGAAAAATTAACATTTTAGTAAAGTTTATATTTGCTTAATGTTTTTAGTGTTGCATTAAATATGTGGATTCATCATTTATGAGCAAAAGTTTGGGATTCAAAGAATTGTATAATAAACATGTCATTCAAATATGTTGGGGGTAAATTAATTGGTCATGTTGACCAATGAAGATTATAAAACTTCGAATGCTGATGTTAAGAAGAAAATTCTTATAGGCCCCCCTAGGCTCACACGTTTTGAGAAGGCGAGAATATGCGGCGCCAGAGCGCTGCAGATTGCAATGGGCGCCCCAATACTCATAGAAGTTAACAAGAACCTCACAAATCCAATAGACATAGCGCTTGAAGAGCTAAGGCGAGGAATCCTGCCAATGACGATTAGAAGAACACTTCCAGACGGTGCAACATATCAGGATATACCATTAAAATGGCTTCTATAAAACAAAACGGAATTAACGGATTGCCAGCTTTCCCGGCTTCGCGCGGCCGAAGACCGCACTAAAACCGGGAACGGAGCGCGGTTTAACTTCCAAGTTCGGAATGGGTTTGGGTGGTTCCCGCGCCCTTTGGCCGGCAATCCAGTAACCTTTGAACTCATTCAGATTTTTAACCTTTTCGTTTCTCATCCAAGCATAAGACATATAAGCATGGTTTCTCTCTCAAAAAATTAGGGGCTGTAGTCTAGCAGCAGCTTCACATAATGTGAACTGCTAGAAAGGTATGACGACTGTAAGCGGGTTAAGCAGCCGCAACCGTTAAGGGCTCCAGAGCCAGAAAGAACCGGGTTTGCGGACCTTCAAAGGGATGAAGAAGGTCTGGAGCGTTGAGGAAACCCGTAGGAGCAAGGCTGACCTAAAATGGCGCACTGCTCCGGGGAAAGGTCGCCGGTTCAAGTCCGGCCAGCCCCACCATTTAAAATGTGGAAGATGAAAACTTCACAGTGCAACATGTGGGTTTTGAGTACAACCGGACCTTGCCGCAAAGGCATGAAACTTTTAACTCTATTTTTATCTCTTCTTTGTGATGTTAACGTATCACAATAAAGTATTAGGGTTGTACCCAAAGGTATATAACTGGGGAGAGCAAAAAGTATGTGAACTGCAGAATGAGAGTAATCGCATGGAAGAGTTTGTTAAGGTTCAAATTTCAGGTTTTGCTCAGGTTAATACTCCTTACGGTCCAACACCAGTTCTTCTCCTTGAGGATGATGTGGAAAGGATTTTAGTAATAGTTATTGGTGAGGCTGAGGCCTCATCGATAGCTGCCGCTGTTAGGGGCTTTCAATCGCCAGTGCCGAACACTCATGACTTCATGATGAGAGTGCTTGATGGGGTGAATGTCAGAGTTAAAAAGGGAGAAATCTACAACATACAATCAAATAGATTTTTAGCGCGGATTACTGTTGAGTCCAGCGTAGGCGACGTTAAGGTTGATGGTAGACCAAGCGATATCATAGCGCTTACAGTAAGAGCGGGCGCAGACATGTATGTTACAGAAGATATCATGAAAAAAGCATCAATAGAAAAATCAGTATTGCTAAAAGAGCCCGAGGAATCGGCGCACAAAGATACTAAAGATGAAGATGAAGAAGAGAAACATTAAACCCGGAAATCATTAGGTTGAAAAGGACGTAAAGAAATAAAAGATCTCGAAGCGAAAATCGACCTTACAAAAAGGTTTAAATATAGCTGCAGTAGAGGGATAATAGCAATTGCTTTTCCTTAAGGAAAAGGTTTCCCAATTCTCTTCATCAGAACTCTACAATTAAAATAATCTAAAATAAACTTCATCTCAAATGTACCATTAAAGGTTTCCTTGTTCCCCCTATTTACCTTTTACTACATCAAAGTCTACTCTAATTGCTAAGCAAACCGTTAAAGGTTTAAATATTTCAGTCTTAACCTAATTCTTTGATTGATAATGGAGCCTTTAAAGAGGGAGTTTCTGGATCTCCTCGATAGGGATCTGGAGTTCCGCTATGCTGTTGCAGGCTACCTTGGGCTATCGGAGATACTGAAGAGGCTTGACGCACTGGTTGAGGAGCAAGCTGGGCTTAGAGAAGAGCAGATCAGGCTCGGAGAAGAGCAGATCAGGCTTAGAGAAGAGCAGATCAGGCTTAGAGAAGAGCAGACAAAAATATGGAGTGAGATTGCCGGCATTCGGGAGGAACAGAAAAAGATTTGGGAGGAGATCAAGGCGCTAAGGGAGGAGCAGATTGATCTCAGAAAGGAGCAAACTAGGATATGGGAGGAGATTAGGGCGCTAAGGGAAGGCCAGATTAGATTAGAGAAACGGGTGGAATCTTTGGAGAGCGCTATGATAAGCGGCTTCGGAGAGCTAAGCAAGTTTGCGGGTCTGACATTCGAGGAGTTCGTTAGAAAGTTCCTGACAGCTAGCCTAAGAAGATTGGGTGAAATACCTGAAGAGGCTGAGTTATCAAGGAGCTTAGTTAATGGTGAGGAAATAAACCTGTTCCTTGAAGAGCCTTTAATTGTTGGTGAAGCCACAGGGTACGTTGAATCTGCAAATGAAATACTAAAATTGCTTAGGAAGGCCGAGGTGGTAAAGGTAAAATATTCTAGGGAGCCCAGGAAAATCCTAGTAGCGCTTACGGCTAGAATGGAAGCGGCTAAAGAAATGAGGAAAATAGCCGAAGAGCGGGGTGTAGAGCTCATAATTGGAAAAATAGTTGACTAATAACTCCTCCGTACTTAACTTGCCGGTTCATATCTTATTTATTCCAAAGATACCGGTC
>JAGTRG010000005.1 GCA_018396435.1 Candidatus Bathyarchaeota archaeon | reverse complement strand
GATTGAAGGTCTTGCCAGACAAGCTGAGAGGAGGTGCATGGCCGTCGCCAGTTCGTGCCGTGAGGTGTCCTGTTAAGTCAGGCAACGATCGAGACCCGCGCCCCTAGTTGCCAGCGGCACCCCGGAAGGGGGTCGGGCACACTAGGGGGACTGCCGCCGATAAGGCGGAGGAGGGAGCGGGCTACGGCAGGTCAGTATGCCCCGAATCCCTCGGGCCACACGCGAGCTGCAATGGCAGGGACAATGGGTTCCAACCTCGAAAGGGGAAGGTAATCCTTAAACCCTGCCTCAGTTGGGATCGAGGGCTGTAACTCGCCCTCGTGAACATGGAATCCCTAGTAATCGCGCGTCATCAACGCGCGGTGAATACGTCCCCGCTCCTTGCACACACCGCCCGTCGCTCCACCCAAGTGAGGCCTAGATGAGGCGTAGTCTTTTGGCTGCGTCGAATCTAGGTTTCGCGAGGGGGGAGAAGTCGTAACAAGGTGGCCGTAGGGGAACCTGCGGCCGGATCACCTCCTAAGAAGAATGCTTCGGGCCGGCGGGGGATGATGTCAAGCCTATGAACTCATATTTTTATTTTTGCAGCATATATGTCGTTAAGAGAATATGACAAGATTTTTAAGCATTAATCAATTATTTTTAATTCTGTTTGGTGATGATTAATGGTGAGCAAAGATCAGATTTTAGGCGCGCTCATACTTGCCTTATGCTTACTTGTCGCCGTAGGCTATATTGCCGTACTTGCATTTCCAAGAATATTAGCCGGACCATTAAACCTAAACGAGGGAGACGTGCGCTTCTGGGCTGTTGCCATAATTGTGCTCATAGCCTTTTTGGCGATAATGTTCATCGGAGCGTGGATTGGATGGACGATTGCAACCACCCCGCCGCCTAAGCCAATAGAAGAAATCGAAAAGGAGATTGAGGAGGAAAGTAAACCGGAGAAAACCGAGGAAACAGAGGAATCTGGGCAATGAGAATGCCGGAATTGGGTAAGCGTTAAATCCTTTTTATATCTATTTTCTGTTGATGGCGGGATCCAAATGGAGAATGTTAGAGGGATTGTTTTATGCGGCGGTCCGGGCACCAGGCTTAGGCCGATTACGTACTATTTTCAGAAGGCAATGATCCCCATAGGCAGAATGCAGAAGCCTCTGCTCGAGTATATAGTTCGGCTTCTAAGGTTTTATGGCATAAAGAATTTAACTTTTCTAGTCGATTACAAGGCTGAGCAGATTGTAAATTACTTTGATAATGGCTCAAGATTCGATGTAAATATAACATACGTTTACGATGATCCAGCGCTTAAGGGAACAGCCGGTTCAATAGTGAACGCCTATAGAAAGAAGGCTCTAAACGCTGATGATACTCTTCTAATCTACTATGGCGACATTCTAACGAACATGAACATACAGGACTTTATAAGTTTCCATAAGGAGAAGGAAGCCATAGCCACAGTTGCTTTATCAAGCGGCTTCACAGTGAGGGTTGGCGTGGCGGAACTAGATGGCGATGGAAAAATCCTATACTTCGAGGAGAAGCCTAAGATAGATAAGCCAGTTAGCATAGCAATAACAGCCCTAGATGGCGAAGTGTTGAAAGAGGCGGATAAACTGGTCAGCGGCAAGCATGAGCTGGATCTAATGGGGGACGTAATACCGCGCCTCATAAGTTATGGAAGAAGGGTTTATGGGTACATTACGGATGCATTCTGGTATGATGTTGGAAGCACAGAAGCCTACGAGAAGCTAAGCCCTGAACTGATCGACAAAATATTCGGCTTCCTCTATAAATGAAATTTTCAGGAGGCGCCTCTGTAAAAAAAAGTTTTATAGCAGTAAACAAGCAAAATGGGCGAGATGCTTAAATTGTAAAATAGCAGATTCCTACTTATGCTACTGCTACTTCCAAAAATGGTTAAGATCCGGCAGAAAATGCAAGCCCCAAAAATAGACGACCACGCATCTATTTTAAGGGAGGAAATGAGGAGAGCCGATTTAAGTGAGAAGATTAAACCCGGCTCCAGAATAGCGATCACTGCTGGAAGCCGTGGAATAGCGCATATACATGATATTCTAGCAACCATAGCGGATGAAGTTAAGAAGTTAGGTGGAAAACCATTTTTAGTGCCAACGATGGGGAGCCATGGTGGAGCAACCCCGGAGGGACAGATAGCCGTACTTAAGAGTCTAGGCATAACGTCGGAGTCAATCGGCGCACCCATCTACGCCTCAATGGAGGTTGAGGAGGTAGGTCGGCTTGAAAACGGCGCACCAGTTTACGTCGACAGAATCGCTTTAAAATCCGACGGCATAATAGTAGTTAACAGAATAAAGCCTCATACGGACTTCAAAGGCAGGATAGAAAGCGGCTTAATGAAGATGATGGTAATAGGGCTTGGTAAACAGAAGGGTGCTGAAACAATACATAGGTATCAAATGGAAGGATACCTTAAACTCATACCTGAAGCGGCCAAATTAATCATGAAAAAAGCCCCAATAATTATGGGGATAGCGATTCTGGAAAACGCCTATCATGAGATAGCGAAGATAAGAGCTCTAAAGCCTGAGAAAATTGAAGATGAAGAACCCAAGCTTCTAGAGGAAGCAAAGAACCTAATGGCTAAAATACCGTTTAAGGAGATGGATGTCTTAATAGTTGAGGAGATGGGCAAAGACATAAGCGGGGTGGGAATGGACACCAACATCATTGGCAGATTTTGGGCCATACCTGAGGGTTACAAAACAGAAACACCGAAAATAAGGAGAATCGTTGTGCTAGATTTATCTGAGGGATCCCATGGAAACGCTGTTGGAATAGGATTGGCAGATATAACGACTAAGAGGCTTGTTTCCAAAATAGATTATGAAGCAACATTCATGAATTGCCTAACCGGAACATGGCCGGAACTCGGCAAAATACCGCCATTCCTACCTAACGATCGGGACGCAATACTAATGGCTCTACACTGCTGCGGACCAATAGACCCATCAAAGGCGAAAATAGTCAGAATTAAAAATACGCTGGAGCTAGAGGAGATGTGGATTTCAGAGAGCCTAATTGAAACCGTAAAGCAAGACAAAGAATTAACTGAGCGAATAGAAATATTAGGCGAACCGGAGGAGATGCGATTCGATATTCTTGGGAATCTAATCCGTTAGCCGCGAAATAAACTTTCTATGTTGACTTAACCTCCGGAATTAAGCTGAAGTCGCCCGTGTAAGCGGCTTCCAAAGTTGGCTTCATCAATCTATCTATGTCTCCAGCATCAACGCTCATCGGTATTGGCATATTTTCCAGCTTCATTTTTAGCTGCGGATCCTTAGCGGCATTCACCATTCTCTCAATATGCTTCTCCGATGCGCCGGCCTCCCTAAGCGTTGTTGGGAATCTTATTCTTCTCGCAAACCCCAACATGCCTTCAGCAACGGCTTCAGCAAGATCCCTATCTTTCAACCTTGTTTTCCCCGCATCAATATAGCCGTTTTCAGCATATATCCTGACAGCCATTTTCAGCTGATCCTGTATTACTGGCGAGAATAGGATTGTGTAGTAGGGGTTTAGAACTGCGCATGCCCTACCGTGAGTTAACACGTCAACCAGCGAGAAGCTCCCGAGGTGGGCACCGCTTGTTCCACCAAGCATTATCGCGTATCCACCCAAATCTGTGCCTAATCCTAAGGCGCATCTAGCTTCCAGATCTTCGCCGTTCTCTAGGGCTCTTGGCAGAGCTTCAACAATAAGTTTCATCCCAGTATAGGCAACCTCGCTTATTCTCTCATAGTTTTCCTTTCCAGCCGCACCCATCCAAACCTCCCAACAGTGGGATATGCCGTCAAGCGCACCATCCTTAGTTAACTCCGGCGGCATGCTTCTTGTGACATCATACTGGAATATGGATGCTCTAGGCACAATTGAATCGTCGACAATAAGCTTCTTCTGGAAAGTCATGATGTCCGTTACATTTGAATATTTAGTTAAATGCGAGGCTGAGCTGCTTGCGGTCTGTATGGCTATTAACGGTATTCTCTCCCCTCTAGACTTCGCCGAAACCCTTCCAGTTCCGAAGTATTCGTCAATTACACCGCCGTATAGGGCTAAAACTAGAGCTGCTTTAGCCCCATCAAGAATGCTGCCCCCGCCCACAGCAATTACGCCGGTGCATCCCAATTTCAAAAGTTGATAAGCAAGTCTGTAGACATCCTCTTTCGGGGTATTCTGACGGGCTCCCTCAAGAACCCCTAAAACCTCACAGCCTCCTTTCTTAAAGGTTTCACTTACCATGTCAACTATTCCGGACTTTATGCCGGTTCCACCGGATATGATGGCGATTCTTCTCCCAACTCTGCCAACGTATCTGCCAAGTTGTTTTAGCGCTTCATCTCCAAAAGCGTAATCTTCACCCTTAAACTCGATAAGAAGCCTTTTAGCAATTTCCATCGAAGCCTTATCCAAACATCTTCACCACCAATATTTGTCAATGTTTTTAAATAAATATTTATTTTCTGTTCACAGATTATACCAATTAAAAAATGGTGATCTCCATGGGGAACTGCTCCTTTAGAAAAAAGGTTTTTGCCACAAGAAAACTGCCGGAAGACGCTATGAACATGTTAAAAACCAGGTTCAACGTTGAGTTTTGGCCTCATGAAAGCCCAGTACCGAAGAATATTTTAATTGAAAAGGTTAGGGAGGTTAATGGTTTAATCTGCATGTTAACTGAGAGGGTTGACAGTGAAGTTGTTGAAGCCGTCGGCGACCAATTCTGGGGCATAAGCCAGGTGGCAGTAGGCTACGATAATATTGATGTTGAGGCTGCAACGAGGAAGGGCATATATGTAACTAATACGCCTGAGGTTCTAACCGAGACAACGGCGGATTTCGCCTTCGCCCTACTAATGGCAACCGCCAGGAGAATTGCTGAGGCAGATAGATATGTTAGATCGGGCAGATGGAACACACCTTGGGGCCTAACAATGTTTCTAGGTCAGGATGTTTGGGGCAAAACCATCGGCATAATTGGCATGGGTAGAATAGGCACGGCTGTGGCTAGGAGGGCTAAGGGCATGAACATGCGAATCTTATATTATGATGTCTACCGAAACGATGCTGCGGAAAGGGAATTAGGCGCCCAATATGTAGACTTAGAAACTCTTCTGAGAGAATCAGACTTTGTGTCAATACATGTTCCGCTGACGCCGGCAACACACCACCTGATAAGCGAGGAGAAGCTCAGATTAATGAAGAGAACAGCTTGCCTAATAAACACCTCACGCGGGCCGGTAGTTGACGAAAAAGCGCTGTATAAGTCCCTTAAGGAGGGCTGGATATGGGCCGCTGGCTTAGACGTTTGGGAGAAGGAGCCTACTGACCCAGATAATCCATTGCTCTCGCTGGAAAATGTAACCGCGGCCCCGCATATAGCGAGCGCCAGCTATGAGACAAGAACAAAGATGGCGATTATGGCTGCGGAAAATATGACCGCAATATTGGAGGGTAAAATCCCACCTAACTTGGTCAATAGGGAGGTCTTAAAGGTTAGGCCGCCGATAGAAAAGTAAAAAATGAGGGAATATTGGGAACTCACTTCAAAGATTGCCTAATATGCTCCAGCCTTTCATCCACATCATCTAGCCCTAGACGCCTAAGCTCCTCCGAGGTCGGGATGCCGTTTTCATCCCAACCCGCAGCCCTATAATACTCACTTATTGACTCACGCATCCTATCCCTATCGACAGCTTTACCGCTAAATGGACCCTTACCTAATGGCTCATACCACCGTTTCGGCACATCATCATGGATTTTCGGGTTCCATCTGAGATCCGGTCCGCCTAGGAGTAAAGCCGCCCTTTGAATGTGCAGTATTCTGCGTGCCGTCGCATTATACCATTCTTCAGGCGTGATCTTCCAGCCTGTGACAGATTCTAGGAAACTCCATAAGAGACGCTGGGTTTCGGGGCTAAAGAACGTGAACATGCAGAATACCCCTGAATCGTAGAGCATTGCGGCTAACTCGCTGCCTCCATGATCGATTGGCACATAAGCAACCGATGTGTGGTCACCGCCTTGCACTGAGCAGGCATATGATACATAATGCGGGTAATCCTTCTCGCTTCTTATTCCATGCGCACCTATACCTATACCCTTAGAGACAACAGCGTATTGCAGCGCATCAACGCCTTTTATCTCACTTATTTTTAGCGCCGCCCTGTAGGTTCCCTCAGCCAGCATGTCCCCTATCCCCTTCCGCTCAACAATCAATTTCATTAAGGCCGCGAATGCTCCAGCATCTCCCCATTTCAGATCTATGCCCCCTAAATCCTCCCTAGTCAATATGCCCCTCTGATAAAGTTCAGCAGCGAAGCCGAGCAGATTACCAACCTGAATCCCGCAGAAGCCTAAGTCATCCGCTAAAGCCGTTAAATAGATGTTCCCCTCAGGTTTAAAGATCCCCAGGTTTGTTCCTAAATACGCCTGGTTCTCATAATCCGGATTATCTGTCACCGCACCCTTGAGGGGTCCTGATTTGATCACTGCTATTTTCAGGCATGTTATGGGGCAACCGTAGTCTCCCCAGAACCTTTTAACCCAGAACCTTTCGAACTCATTAACGCCGAAGCTTTCCTCGTCGTGCCACTCCTCTTGCCAATTCATAACAGGCTCGGAGCTCGATTCGGCGCCAGTGGTGTATCCGGCGGAAGCCGTGCCCCAACGCCTAAACAGATCCATCCTGAGAGCAGCCTCCACAATTTTATCGGCAATCTCAACCGTCTTCTCCATGTCATGAACTTCTGGAAGCGGGCCGGTTCCCTTAACCATAATCGCCTTTAACCATTTCGACCCCATAACTGCACCATATCCACCATACCCGGCTGCATGCGCCCACTTATGTGTTACAGCCGCTACTCGGCACAGTTTTTCCCCAGCAGGCCCAATATACAGCATCGCAGGCTCCTTCAATAGGCCTCGCCCAGCATGGAGGCTCCCATAATCTTTCCACCATTCCCTGGTCAATGTTAACACGGTTTCCCTAGCGTTTTTCCCCCACAAGTGACCAGCGTCTTTCAAATCAATATCTGAGTCCTTAATGGATAGGTAAACCGGCTTCTCTGAGGTGCCGGTGAATATTAACCCATCATACCCTGCGCATTTAAGCTCTATTGAAAACTCGCCGCCAACTGTTGAGCCAACTATGCCGTTGCTTTGTGGGGACTTGCCTGAAACGCATATTCTGCCGCCTGGCATAAACCCGGTTAATGGCCCGGTCAATAGTAGCAGCATGTTTTCTGGACCTAGAGGATCTACATCTTCCCATCTTCTTCCTAAGCGATCCCAAAGTATTTTTACAGCTAACCCTCGTCCGCCAATATACTGCCTTAAAATATCCTCACCAATCTTAATCTCCTTAATGTTTCCAGAGGATAAGTCCACCTCAAGAAATTTCCCAGCGTAACCCCTCATTTTAAACACTCTCCGCCATTTCTTCACCGTACAGTTTTGCGACAAGATCCCTAGTTATCTTTTCAGGGGTTTTTGCATATAATTTCATATCGTGTTCGCCGCCCCATCTTCGGACGAGCTGCAGCGCGTTCCATCCGCCCTTACCGCAGGCCTTAACGCACTCCGGTTCTCCGCCGCATAAATCGCATATAACGGCATAATTATCAGACGGGTGTATAAATGGAACCTTGCCTGGACAAGCATCTATGCATTTGCCGCACGCTATGCATTTATCCTTGTCAACCAGAACAGCGCCGGTTTCCTTGCTTGTTGAAAGAGCACCAACTGGGCATGCTTCAACGCATGGATAATCATGGCATTGAGCACATAGATGCGGAACCTCAATGCCCGGCACAAGCATAAACACCCTGACCCTTGAGGCTTCCGGCCATATCTTGCCTTCATGCTTCAATGAGCAGGCAATTTCGCATCTTCTGCATCCGCTGCAATCTTCATAGTTCCTATAAATCCAAATAAGACCTCCATCGCTCAACTGAAAATCACCCTTTAAATTAGAATATTTTAATATGGAAAATATTATTTATAATTTTTGTGTAATTGTCCCATTAAAAAATCAAAGATTTTCATGTTTCCTAAATTTCCTGTAAAGATGATTGATTAATGAAACTAAAATCTGAAGAAGCCCTTCAAAAATCGAAAGATTTATATACTGGAAGGGCTCTTTAAACGTTTTCACGGCTGTTAACGGGCTCGATGATCTGAAATCGATTCCGATCATCATGAGGAATCGCTTTTGGGAAGTTATCCCGTATTAAAATCACCCCACAATATATGGGCGATGGGGGAGTTAATATGGAAGAGGAAGAAAACCTCGAGGTAAAATCTCAATTAGTAATATTAGATAAGTGCCCGGAGTGCGGTAGCACAAATCTTATTAGTGATCCTGATACTGGTGAAACTATTTGCGGTAGTTGCGGTCTAGTTATTCAAGAATCGGCTCTGGATAAGGGTCCGGAATGGAGAGCTTTCACTCAGGAAGAGAAGGAAAGCAGGAGCCGAGTAGGCATACCAACCTCATTTTCCGTACATGATAAAGGTTTATCCACGGCGATCGATAGGATTGATCGAGACGCCCTTGGGCGGAAGCTCCCGCTGAACACGAGGCTTCAAATGTGGAGATTAAGAAAGTGGCATATAAGATCTCGTGTGCACTCTTCAATGGACAGAAACCTCGCTCAAGCAATGACTGAGATTGACCGCCTATCAGACAAACTCGCAATACCATCCTCCATAAAGGAGAAGGCGGCCGTGATATACCGCAAAGCGCTAGATCAGGGTCTTGTAAGGGGAAGATCAATAGCCGCTATAGCCGCAGCATCGCTTTATGCTGCATGCAGATTAACTGGCACGCCGAGAAATCTTAGGGAAATTTCTGAAGCCAGCCTAGTTAGCAGGAAAGATGTGGCGAGATGCTATAGGCTTCTTCTACGTGAACTTGACTTAGCAATGCCCATTGCTGATCCGGTTGTTTACCTTTCAAAAATCGCTGCGAGAGCCGGGATCTCCGGATACATTCAAACAGCCGCCCTAAGAATATTGAATGAGGCGAGGCGGAAACATATCTCAGCTGGCAAAGACCCCATAGGTTTAGCTGCCGCAGCGCTTTATATTGCATGCTATCAGGCTGGTGAAAAAAGAACCCAGAAGGATATCGCTGAGGCTGCTGGTGTAACCGAGGTTACGGTTAGAAACCGCTATAAAACCTTAAAGAGACAACTGCATCTGGAAATACCTGACTGATTCGCGCATTATTTCCTCTTTTTATTTTTCTGATCCTCCTTATCGATTTCTAAAACTAGTGGACCTACGTATCCGCAGTCTTCGCAAACATATCTTTTCGGCATAAGCCATGCATCAAATTTGCTGGAAAGCTGAATGTTTAAGCTTCCACATCTAGGGCAAACCGTAATGCTATCTTTACCTGGGGCTATAGGCTTCCACCTAATTTTTTGTCGCATCATAATGAGCCATCCGATTCTTCATCGCCACCGTTTATTGCACTTCAATGTTCTCCTTAGGATAACCCGTTTGGATGAGGAACTGATACGCCTTCTCTCTTTGATCGCCCTGCAGCATTATTTGACCATTCTTCGCTGTGCCACCGCACGCGCAATAAGCTTTCATTTTCTGAGCAAGTCTACCTAAATCAACGTTTCTGTCATCTATCCCTTCTATAAGAGTCATTGCCTTCCGAAATTTCCTCGTCTCTAAACGTATCTTAATCTTCTGCAGTTCCTTACTTATTTCCCCGCAAACGCACAGGTATTTTGGAAGCCCGCATACTGGACAAATATCAACCATTATGTTGATCTTGGCTCCTTAAAGATCTCAATAATTACATAATTTGAGAAATATTTAAAAGTTTAGGAAAATCCATCATAAAGAAGGCGGCTTATCAAACGTTATAATCAGTTAAAGGGGGTAAAACTAAAATTTCCATGCTTCAGATGATCTATAAATTGATTAACCGCGCCGTTCAATTGTTTCCTTGCGGAGGATGCGCCTAGTTGAAAGCGGACATTGTCATCCGTGGATGCATCATTCTCACTGTAACGGGCGCTGAAGATGTAATAAGGCGGGGGCTGATCGCATTGAAGGATGGAAAGATCATTTATGTTGGAAGAGACGCTGAAGCGCCAACCTTCGAGGCTGATAGGGTTATTGATGGAGAAGGCAAGATTGCAATGCCAGGGCTGATTAACTGCCACACTCACGCAGCGATGACCCTACTTAGAGGCATAGCTGAAGATAAGGAATTAGACACATGGTTAAGAGAGACAATATGGCCTCTTGAAGCCAAACTGAAGCCTCGAGACATCTATTATGGGACACTGCTTGGCTGCATTGAGATGATAAAGAGTGGAACAACATGTTTTTCAGACATGTATTTTCATGAGAATATGGTTGCGAAAGCCGTTATTAAAACGGGTTTAAGATGTGTCTTATCGCCCGGAATAATAGAGGCCGGGCGTAAAATGCTTGGTAGGATCCTGCTTAGAAGCGCAGTTAACATAATTAAGGAATATGGCAAGATCGAAGATGGCAGGATTTCAGTGATGCTTGGACCGCATGCCGTTTACACTTGCAGTCCGCAGCTACTTAAGAGGATTGGTGAAGAATCTTTGAAATTTGATGTTGGCATACATATGCATTTGGCTGAAACTGAAAGCGGCACCGCCACTGCCAGAAAACTCTATGGGAAAAGCGAGGTTGAACTTTTAGGTGAACTAGGTCTTCTCAGCCCAAGGCTTCTAGCAGCGCACTGTGTGCATCTATCCGACACAGACATCAACCTCATGGCTAAACATGATGTCAAAGTTTCATACAACCCAATATCTAATATGAAGCTTGCCTCCGGGATTCCCAGAATCAAGGATCTTTTAGACGCTGGCATAACCGTTGGGCTTGGAACAGATGGCCCGGCGAGCAATAATAGTCTAGACATGTTTGAAACAATGAAGGCAGCTGCATTGCTGCAAAAGGTCAAGTATGGTGATCCGCGCATTATGCCGGCAAAGAAGATTGTTAAAATGGCAACTATAGAGGGCGCTAGAGCTTTAGGGCTTGATGGTTTAATCGGCTCATTGGAGGTTGGCAAAAGAGCCGATTTAATACTGTTGGATGCTAAGAAGCCTCACTTAACCCCGCTGCATGATCCATACGCGGCGTTAGTTTACTCTGCACGTGGAAGCGATGTCAGCACGGTTATAGTTGATGGAAGAATCATTATGGAGGAGAGAGAAATAAAAACTGTGAATGAACTTGAAATTATAAGTGAGTCTGAAAGGATATCTCTAGACTTGCTGAGGCGCTGATCGAAACGCTTTTGCCTACGCTGTCTCTCCACAAAGAGATGCTATTCTACTCCAGTTTTCATCAACCCATCTCTGCAGAGCTTCAATCTCATGCTGAAACTCGGGCTGGAATAGATGGCTGAACCTTCCCTGTATCTTGAGGAAATCAACCAGCGGCTTCGGCTGCGGAACCTTGATGTTAAGTTTGTATTTGCCCTTCTCAACCTCATATACAGGCCAATATCGCGTTTGAACAGCCAGCCTAGCGACCTCCATGCTCTTAGAGGAATCGAACCTCATGCCTAGCGGGCATGGTGAAAAGACATGAATAACCGCTGGACCCTCAACCTCCAGGCCCCTCTGAACCTTCGTTATATAATCATTCCAATATGCTGGCGAAGCTGTAGCGGCATATTCTATTCCATGAGCCGCGCATATTCCTATCAAATCCTTCTTAAACTCTGGTTTGCCAGGGATCCTCCTTCCCGCCGGGCTTGTTGTTGTCGCAGCCCCATGGGGCGTTGCACCGGACCTCTGAATCCCAGTGTTCATGTAGGCTTCATTATCGTAACATATATATAGGAAGTCATGCCCCCTTTCCAGAGCTCCTGAAAGAGCTTGTATACCGATGTCGAATGTTCCTCCGTCGCCAGCTATTGCTATCACGTCCACATGTTTGTCCCAAAGGCCTTTCCTTCTCAGCGCCTTATAGGCGGCCTCAATTCCAGATGCCACAGCCGCAGCGTTCTCGAACGCTACATGAACCCATGAGACCTTCCATGATGTATAGGGATATATCGTTGAGGCAACTTCAACGCATCCAGTTGCGTTCACCACAACTGTCGGTCCTCGAGCGGCTTTCAGGGTCATCCTCATTATTGTTCCAGCCCCGCATCCAGCACAGAGTCTATGCCCCGATGTGAAAAGTTCTTCAACCGGTAATTCATTAAGCCTAACCATCACTCCCTCACCCCTATAAATTCTAATTGCTCCTTCACAATCCCAGTTTTAGCTACCTCAAGGGCCTCGTTAAATATTGCCCTTATATCAGTGGGCGTAATATCCCTTCCACCTAAGCCATAAACGCAGTTAAAGACTTTCACGCTGCTTTTTCCATATCGGTAGAGCGCTGCTACAACATCACTACAGAGCGCATTGAAGGGCGCGCCGAAACTGCAAGCCCTATCAAGAACAGCCAGAGCCTCAGCGTCTCCGACGGCTTTAATTAAATCCTCCTCTGGGAAGGGTCTGTAAACCCAAGGCTTTATAACGCCAACCTTTTTACCCTCACTTCTAAGATCTCTTGCCACCGCTTTTGCTGTTCCAGCCGTGCTTCCTAGGCTGATTATTGCCACATCAGCATCGCTCATTTCATATGTCTCCAGCAAATCGTATTTCCGCCCAGTGAAAGACTCAAAGTCTCTGTTAACTTCACGTATCACATTGTAGGACTCATTTAAGGCGTGAACTTGCTGACGCTTCATTTCAAAGTAGTAGTCTGGTAAACAGAGAGCGCCAACGGTTATTGGCTTTGCTGGATCAATCGTTATAACGGGCTTTCTGGGAGGAAGGAACCTTGAAACATCTTCATCCTCTAAAACTTCAACCCTCTCCATCGAGTGTGAGAGAATAAAACCATCTATGTTCACGCTTATCGGAAGCAGAACCCTACAATCCTCAGCTATTTTAAACGACTGAATTATCCAATCATAGGCTTCCTGAGCGTTTTCAGCATAAACTTGCATCCAGCCGCAATCTCTTGAACCCATCATGTCTGAGTGATCCCCGTGAATATTAAGCGGGGCAGATAAGGCTCTGTTCGCAACGCCCATAACTATTGGGCATCTTAATCCGGAAGCGACGTAAAGCATTTCATGCATCAATGCTAAACCTTGACTCGCTGTTGCAGTGAACACTCTGGCACCGGTCAGGCTTGCGCCGACGCAAGCTGACAAGGCTGAATGCTCCGATTCAACGCATACAAACTCAGCATTAATCTCACCATTATAAACGTATTCGCTGAGTAATTCAACCATTATTGTCTGGGGGGTGATTGGGTAGGCGGCTATAACATCAACATCGCATTGTTTAACAGCGTACGCTATAGCCTCATTTCCAGTTAAACCAATTACCTTTGCCATTTAACGTTTCTCCTCCACCATTATTATGCATTTTACTGGGCACTCGTTTGCGCAGACCCCACAGCCTTTGCAGTAATCATAGTTTACATCAACGAACTTCTCAAGTCTAATTATGGCTGAGTCTGGACAGTAAATCCAGCATAAAAGGCAGTTTATGCATCTTTTTTGATCTATAATCGGTTTGAAGGCCCGCCAATCTCCAGTTTTATATTTCATCGCTGATCCTGGTTCCAGCAGAACCCCGCCTATTGGAAGGGATTTCCATCCTAATTTTATTTCACTCATCTCCCTGCACCTCCTCATAAGCCCTCTTTATTACAGCAATATTTTTCTCACCAACAGGTCCGGGAAACCTTTCCTCAATAACTTTTATAAGCGAATCCAGTTTTGCTAGTGGCGCAACTCTAAGTAAAGCCCCAAGCATAGCTGTGTTATATATTGGTCTACCCAATATATCAAGCGCTATCCTCATGGCGTTAACGGTGTAAACTTTTGCGTCGTATGAACCCAACCTCTTTCTTAGATCCCCTGGACTATTATCGAAATGAGCCACAATCAATCCTTTAGGTACAAGACCTCTGGTCACATTGACGCTGCCTATAAGCGTTGGATCAACAACGACAACGATGTGGGGATCATATATTTGGCTGTGAATTACAATCGGCTCATCAGATATCCTCGTATATCCAGTGACCGGAGCGCCTCTTCTCTCAGGACCGAATTCCGGAAAAGCCTGCACGTATTTGCCGTCAAGCAACGCTGCTTGGGCAAGCATACGGCTCACTGTAACTATGCCTTGGCCGCCTCTGCCATGCCAGCGAACCTCAACCAACAATCAAACATCAACCTCCAAATGCTCTTGATACAACCTCATGATTGTATCTAAATAATGTTGCGGCAGATACATATAATCTTACCTAAAACATGCGAACACACATCTAACACTTCCTCCTCATCATAGTCACTAAAATCACCTTAATATCTTCCGATCAGCTTAAGTACTGTCCCCCTAGCGGAAACTTTAAGTAGTAGATTAGCTATGTTCGAAAGGTTGAGTAAAAACGCTGATAATTGAAGGATGGTGATTTAGGATGGAATATATACATGCCGCGATGCTGCTCTACAGAGCTGGTAAACCAATAGATGAGGACAATTTAACCAGGGTTCTACATGCGGCGGGGATAAATGTAGATCCAATAAAGGTTAAGGCCCTAGTTGCGGCCCTATCTGAGATAAACATTGATGAAGCACTAAAGTCTGCGCCAACGTTTATGCCAATGACGGTGCCAGCACCATCCGCTCCTACACCGGCACCAGTAGAGGAGAAACCGGAGAAAGAGGAGAAAAAGGAAGAGAAGAAAGAGGAGGAGGCCCTAGAAGGACTCGCGGCCCTATTTGGGTAAATTTTATATATTTTGCTGCCGCAGCGATATTTATTTATGTATTTCCTAAATTATTCTTAACTTTACCGTCTACTTTAATAACTGTTTGAGGAGGAGATTAATGCAGTTTCCCGAGGAGGAGTATCGGCTACCTTTCTTTTTGGAAAACGGCTATGTTAGAAAGCGCTGCCCAAAATGCGGCGAATACTTCTGGACATTAAATGCCGATCAAACTTTCTGCGGCGAATCGAACATTTATGGCTGCGGAGAATACACCTTCATCGGCAAATCGCCAGTTCGGAAATCTTATACGCTGGGTGAAATGCGGGAAGCTTTTCTATCGTTTTTTGAGAAGAGAGGTCACAGGCGCATTAAGCCCTACCCCATTGTCGCCCGATGGAGGGACGACCTCTACTTCACTAATGCCAGCATAATCGACTTCCAACCATATGTCACCGAGGGGCTCATTCCGCCCCCGGCTAACCCGCTCGTCATAAGTCAGCCATGCATAAGGTTCCCAGACCTTGAAAATGTAGGTCCAACATTTGGAAGGCATCTAACAATCTTTGAAATGGGCGGTCACCACGCGTTTAACTACCCGGATAAAGAGGTTTACTGGAAAGATGAAACATTAAGATACCATCATGAATTCTTAACGAGGGATCTAGGCGTTAAATCGGAATACATAATTTATAAGGAGGGAATATGGTCAGGCGGCGGAAACGCCGGTCCAGACGTTGAGAGCGTGGTAGGCGGATTAGAGGTTGCAACTCTGGTTTTCATGAGATATAAGGTTGTGGGCGATAAGTTAATTGAGTTGCCAATAAGGACGGTTGATACTGGTTACGGGATTGAGAGGTTTACGTGGCTTTCCCAAGGCTCATCGAGCTGCTTCCATGCGGTTTACGGAAATCTGCTTGGCAGGATCATGAATTTGGCTGGAATAGGCACTTTAGACGAGAAAATTTTAGCGGAGTTCTCTAAGGCTTCAGGTTTAATAAGCATATCTAAAACTGTAAGTCGGGCTGAAAACTGGAGGAGAATAGCATCTAACCTAGGCTTTGATTTAGGTGATTTACAGCGTATCATGAATCCCATAGTTGACGCTTTCGCCGTAACGGATCATACGAAGTGTTTGGCTTTTATGCTCGCCGAGGGCGTTGTCCCGTCAAACGTTGAGGAGGGCTACTTAGCTAGGCTATTAATTAGGAGAACGTATAGGCTGCTGAAAAATCTGTTAATTGAGAAGATGATGATGGATATAGTGGACATGCAAATCTCTTATTGGTCAACTGATTTCCCCCATTTAGCAGAAATGCGTGATGAAATCTTAGAGCTATTGAAGGTAGAACTTGAAAAATATGAGCAGACCCTTGAGAGAGGTAGAGATATGGTGAAGAAGGTTGTCCGTGAGGCTAAAATGAGGGGTGAAAGGGAGATGCCGATTGAAAAGCTTGTTGAACTCTATGATTCCCATGGATTGACACCTGAGGTTGTCGGAGAAGTTGCCTTATTAGAGGGCATGTCTGTTAATGTACCTGAGGGATTTTATAGCTTCGTGGCGGAGAAGCATGTGGCATCCTCAAGGCCGGCATTTAAAGCCGCTGAGGAAATTGAGGATCTAGGCATAGATGTTTCTGGTCTTTCTGAAACTTACCCATTATACTATGCAGATGCCTACATTAAGGAGTTCAACGCTAAGGCTTTAAGGGTTTCTGGAAACCGCGTCATATTGGATAGAACCGCCTTCTATCCAGAGGGTGGTGGACAACCATCTGATCATGGTTTTCTGGAGTTTAGCGGTGTGAGAACTAAGGTCTACAGCGTGAGGAAGACTGTAGGCAATCTCATAGTTCATTTCGTTGATGGGCCCGTCCCGAATGAGGGTGATGAAGTTAAAGGAGTAATAGATTGGAATAGGCGGATAAGCCTAATGAGGCATCATACAGCTACGCATCTGGTTATGGGGGCGGCTAGGAGGATCCTTGGTGAGCATGTTTGGCAGGCTGGAGCGCAGAAGGATGTTGAGCAATCTAGGCTTGACATAACGCATCCAAAAAGGTTAAGCAAAGAAGAAATCGCTCGAATAGAAGAGCTAGCTAATGAAGCTATTTTAAGAAATATGCCCGTTGAAATATTCTGGATGCCTAGGGAAGAAGCGGAGGGGAAATACGGTTTCAGGCTCTATCAAGGCGGCGTTGTTCCAGGTAGGGAGATAAGGGTTGTTAGAACTGGAGACTGGGATGTTGAAGCATGCGGCGGAACGCATTGTAAATCAACCGGGGAAGTAGGCTTAATAAAGATTGTTCGCACTGAGAGAATACAGGACGGCGTTGAAAGGATGATCTTCAGCGCGGGAATGCTGGCCCTAAAGAGAATACAGGAAAACGAGATGAAGATGCTTAAGATTGCTGAGATTCTTGAAGCCCCCGTTGAGAAGGCTGATGCAACAATCGAAAAGATTATAGATGAATATAAAGAGCTACGCCGTGAGAGGGAACGCCTCATGGAGAAGATAGCCAAGATGATGGCTGAAAGATACGCTGCCACAGCATTAAGTATCGGTGGCTTAGAATTTATTTCGCAGGTGGTTAACGCCCAGGAAGCTGACGTGGATCTGCTTATTAAGATTGCGAATGAGATTGTAAAGTTGAACTCTAGGGCTGTTGTTGTCTTCATATGCGTGAACCAGGAAGCTAGGGCTGTTGTTAGAGTCGGCGAAGAGGCTATAAAAGCCAGCGTCAATGCGTCTGAGATAGCTCGGAAAATAGGCTCCGCGCTTGGCGGAGGGGGAAGTGGAAAACCGGATTTCGCCCAAGCTGGTGGGGTAAGGGTTGAAAACTCCCCTAAAGCTTTAGTGGAGGCTAAAGAAGTTATATATAGAATTGTGGGGAAGTGAAAATGGCTTCGATAAGCTGGAGGGAAATTGAGGAAAAGTGGCGGAGAGAGTGGGAGGAAGCCCGCATATTTGAGGCTGATCCGGATCCTAAACGTGAGAAGTGCTTTGTGACGTTCCCTTACCCATACATGAATGGACCGCTGCATATGGGACACGGCTTTACGGCTACTCGTGTGGATGTTTACGCCAGATTCATGAGAATGAAGGGCTATAACACGCTTTTCCCATGGGCTTGGCATTGGACCGGTGAGCCGATAGTTGGCGCATCGCTAAGATTGAAGATGGGCGATAAAGAATTAATAAGGGCTTTAAGGGAGATCGATGGGGTTCCAGAGGAGGAACTTGAAAAGTTTACAGATCCAGTTTACATGGCAATCTATTACACCCGTGAGAGCAGAGAAGTTGTTAAGAGAATGGGATTTTCTGTTGATTGGCGTAGGGAATTCCATACAACAAGCCATGAGCAAACATACAGCCGCTTCATAGAGTGGCAGTATGAAACTCTACGTGAGAGGGGCTATGTTACTAGGGGAACACACCCAGTGGTTTGGTGCCCACAATGCCAAAGTCCAACTGGAGACCACGACCGCTTAGAAGGCGAGGGAGTGTTCCCGGAGGAATATACGTTGATAAAATTCATATTTGGCGACGGGTATCTTCCAGCGGCAACATTCAGGCCTGAAACAATCTTCGGCGTAACAAACATGTTCATAAATCCGGATGCAACATATGTTGAGGCCAAAGTTAATGGTGAAAAATGGATTATAAGCAGGGAGGCGGCATACAAGCTTTCTGAGCAACTTAAGAAAGTTGAGGTTTTAAGGAAGTTTAAAGGCGAGGAGCTGATCGGAAAGCAATTTAAGGAGCCTATTGGCGGCAGGGATCTCCCCATACTTCCCGGATGGTTCGTTGATCCGGAATCTGCAACCGGGGTCGTTTATAGTGTTCCAGCGCATGCACCCGCAGATTGGGTGGCTCTCAAAGACCTGATGGAGAAGCCTGAAACCCTGGAGAAATTCGGCATTACAGCCGAGACGGTTAAGGGGATCAAACCCATCTCGTTGATAAGTATCGAGGGTTTCGGCGATTATCCAGCTGTAGAAATAGTTGAGCATCTTAAAGTTAAAGACCAGTTTGACCCCAAGCTTGATGAAGCAACATCGATAATATATAGAAAAGAGTTCCACACCGGCATTTTAAAGCCTATATGCGGTAAATACGCTGGCAAAACAGTTAGGGATGTGAAGACTCAAATAATAGAAGACTTTAGGAAGACAAATGTAGCGGATTCAATGTATGATTTACCCCAGAGAGTTGTATGCAGATGCACAACAAGATGCGTGGTTAAAATACTTTCAGACCAATGGTTTCTACGTTACTCCGATCCCGATTGGAAGAACCTAGCTCATGAAGCAATTGACTCAGCTAATATTTTTCCGGAGAGCGCAAAAGCATACTTCCATGATAAGATCGATTGGCTCAGAGATTGGGCGTGCGCGAGGAGAACCGGCTTAGGCACACCGCTTCCCTGGAGCCCAGGATGGATAGTTGAGACATTAAGCGATTCAACGATCTACATGGCTTTCTACACGATAGCTAAGCACATTAGGCAATACGGCATTAAGCCGGAGCAACTAGTAAGGGAAGTCTTTGACTATGTATTTCTTGGAAAGGGAGATGTAAATATGGCAATTGAGAAATCAGGCATCGCTTCTTCAATACTCCAAGAGATGCGTGAAGAGTTCCTATATTGGTATCCTGTCGATCTCAGAGTGTCAGCTAAGGAGCTTGTTCCAAACCATCTCTCATTCTTCATATTCCAGCATGTGGCGCTCTTCCCAAGAGAGCAATGGCCTAAAGCCGTAGGCGTAAACGGTGTGTTAACAATTGAGGGACAGAAGATGTCTAAATCAAAGGGAAACTTTCTAACCTTAAGGGATGCTATAAACCGCTTTAGCGCCGATGTTGTTAGGTTAACATTGGCTTTAGCAGCTGAGGAAATGGATGATCCGGATTGGCGTGAGGAAAATGCAAGAAGCATAGATGCCAGACTCAGAGCGCTCTACTCATTCATGGATCAGATCACAAAGATGTCTGGTGAGGAGGAGATAAAAAGTATAGATCGATGGTTATTTTCAATGCTGCAGGGCAGAATACGAGCTATAACAGAAGCCATAGAGAGCCTTAGAACAAGAACCGCTGCTGAAATAGCTCTATATGAGGTTTGGAACGACATACGATGGTATATTAGACGCAGAGACAAACCGAACCCAAGGATCCTTAGGGATGTTGCTAACATATGGATTAGACTTTTAGCACCCTTCGCGCCATTCATATGTGAGGAAATGTGGAGCATGCTTGGAAATGAAGGCTTCGTGTCGCTCGCCGAATGGCCGGAATACAACGAATCTAAAGTAGACGTGAAAGCCGAGGAAACGGAAGCATTTATTAAAAATCTGATAAGCGATACGATGAATATTCTGAGACTAATGAAGACTCCGCCGAAGAGAATCTACTATTATGCCGCGGCGCAATGGAAATGGAAGGCTTACATGAAGATTTTAGAGATAGCGGCATCTAAAATAATAGATATGAGGGAAGTAATGAAGACCCTTATGGAAGACCATGAATTAAGGAGCGCAGCTAAAGACCTAGCGCCGTTCGTAAGCCGGCTGATCGAGGAGCTCAATATGCTTCCGAAGGATAGGAAGGATAGGCTTTTAAAGTCCGGCATAATTGACGAGATGACGGAGATAAAATATGCAAAAACTCTCCTAGAGAAAGAGTTCAACGCTGAAGTGGTCGTTTATAGCGAAGAGGACCAGAAAAAACATGATCCTAGAGGTAAGGCGCAGCAGGCTAGACCATACAAACCAGCAATATATGTTGAATAAGGCTTTTTAAATCTGAAGATACTTGAAAAAAGATAAATTATTCAGTTCTTGCTTACATCCACATTATTTTTCTTTTCCTCCGCTTCATTACCGTTAATATGCGCTACTATACGGTCAACTAAAATTTGTATCGAAGACTCAAACGCTGCATACATGGTTCTGCCAGCATCATACATTAATATCGCGGAAAAGGCGAATGCAGCTATTGAGAGCGTTATGCTCAGCCATCCGCCTACTCTAGGAATGGATGCAATTAATGGCGAAATGAGGGATACGCATATAGTTATGGCGAAGACCGCTAATAACTCTTTTAGCGCCCTAACTATTGATGGACCCTTCTCAGGATTAAAGCCAGGTATGCGCCTTAAAAACGAAGTTGAGACAGCGTCCATCAGCCTTATCAAGTCTAATGTGATTCTTAAGGCCGTAAAAAATAGCACTACAATTATGATTAAAGAGATGAAAACCGTTAATGAAAAACTTCCAGTCGGTATTATTGTCAGGATAGATGGAAGGCTTATATTTAAAAAGCTCAGCGCTAACCCTATTAGGATTATTAGTCCCGTGTTTATCAAAACCCTTAAGACCCTTTTCTCAATCTCCTCCCTCAAAGTGTAGCACACCTCTGTTTTAGGGACTATTCAGGCGACATTGGAACCTCCCAATTTAGCAGCTACTTATATTCTCAGTCTCATATATTTGCTTCGCATGTAGATTTATTTATAGGAGACTATGAATCATCTTAATAAAATGAGCGGGCAGAAATTTGAAGATGATGTAAATCAGGGCTTAAAAATACTGCTTAGAAGGACCTTCTTAGCTTCCTTCGGGAGCGGACTTATAGGTCCCTTCATACCGATCTACGCAGCGCAGCTTGGCGCCTCGCCCGTAGAAATAGGACTAGTTCAGGCAATAAACTCGGTTTCACCTAGCATGTCCCAGATACCTTGGGGACTTGTTGTAGATAGAGTTAAGCGGAGAAAGCCATTTATATTTTTGAGCAGCCTCCTGTACGCTTTAGCGCTGCTGCTATTACTGCAA
Source organism: Candidatus Bathyarchaeota archaeon (assembly GCA_018396435.1). Taxonomy (GTDB): domain Archaea; phylum Thermoproteota; class Bathyarchaeia; order Bathyarchaeales; family DTEX01; genus DTEX01. Next base: position 26,745 of record JAGTRG010000005.1, on the reverse strand, counting down.
GTAAGCGGCATAACTGAGTTCATCATGATCATTCTATTGTCCTACATATTATCGGCAATGTCCATACCTGCATTAAACTCTCTCATAGGCGATTACTCAAGCAGGATTGGCAGAGGAAAAACCTTGGCTAAGCTCAACGCCATGGCCTCTATGGGAAGCATGCCAGCAACAATCATCTCCGGCTACATTCTCTATCGAATCGGCGGGGAAGTTGAAGAAATGTACAGGGTACCCATAATTCTATGCTTCATTTTTAGCTTAATTGCCGCATTAATAACGCTGAAAATTAAGAGCGAACCCTCGTATGAGGAAACCTTCTCCATTAAAGGCTGGGCTAAAGCCCTTAGAACAAACCCTTATTTTAAAAGATTATGCATGCTTTCAACGATACAGGGTTTCACCATGGGTTTAGCTTGGCCTCTTTTCACAATAACAGTTGTAAAAATTGTTAAGGCAGACATGTTTCAAATATCCCTCCTAAATATTGTCAGCGCCTCAACAGCGATAATAGTTCGCAGGTTTACAGGCAGAATAGCCGACAGAGCTGGAAGGAAACCACTTATAGTATTAGGCAGGATGGGACTTTTCCTCATACCACTTATATACGCCATTGCAAGAACAGTAAACGAATTGATAATAGTGAATTTTATCGTCGGCATACTTATGGCCTCCTCAGATGTTGCTCTCTCAGCATATCTCTTGGATATATCGCCTAGAAGCATGAGGGGTTCGTACATAAGCATATATAATGCCATAGCTGGATCCTTAACGTTCCTCGGCTCAGTAACTGGAGGCTACATGCTTGACCTCTTTATGGGCGCTGGCCTAGGTTTTGAAGAATCCATGATGACGGTTTATCTAATATCCATAATAGGCAGGTTAGTATCCGGATTACTCTACCTAACCATCCAAGAGCCCTATAAGTACCCTGCAAAATTCGAGGAGGAGCTTAGGGAAATCTTCGAGGAGGAGGTGGAGACAATAGATAGGATAATAGCTGAATACAAGCGGATTGAGGATGAGGATATAGAGTGGTTTGAGAAGCTTCTGGAGCAAGGTTCAAGAAAATAGAGATCCGACAGGTTTATTAATGTGTTATTAAATTTTCGCAAATATGTCACAAACAACTATTTTAGAGAAACTTAAAGAAGAACTAAAGATGATTGATAAAACCTTAGCTCATCTAGAGGCTCAAAGGGGAGAAATTGAGGAGAAATATTCAGCCATTTTGGATGAGGAGAATAAAATAATTGAGGAAATGAGGAAGTGCCGTGATCCATACAAGTATAGCCAGCTGGAGATAAAATTTAACGCTATATCCAGACGGAGAAGGGAAATGGAATCTAGGAAAAACGAGATAGAGAGGAAGATAAGAGGTTGCGCTGAAGAAAAATCTAGAATCCAGATGAGAATCGAATATTTAAAACCTAAATCATCTCAGAACTAGGCTTTTATTTAGGGTTCAATCAGCTGAATTGACCCATCGTGTGTTATGCCGATCAAGATGCCGTTTTCTTCAAAGCTGCAGAGCTGACAGTTTAAGACCCATATAACCCTTAGCCTGCTAGACCCTTTGATGTTTGTTTTTAAACCCGGAATATTTATCTGCATGTTTGCAACCGCGATTATCCCATCCATTAAGTGCGCTAGGAAATTAGCTGCTTCAGGCATAACGTTCGGATCATATTGCGACGGGTTCAAATGTGCAGTGAAAAGTCCTGCGGCACCATAAACCTTGTTGGTTTGAATAATGCCTCTTAATGTTTCATGAAATCTTTTTGCTTCCCCTATGCATGATTGAAGCCCATTTAATGAGTCGAATATTGCTAACGAGATTTTTTCATCAGCAACTAGCTGCTTATAGTTCTCCTCAAAGGATTCATTTATCAATCGCTGATCTAATATGCGCAAATTTTCAATTATCTTACCCCAGTTTAAGCCGTGAACTTTAGCCTTAAGAAACATCCGGGACTGAAGGTCGAATCCTTGAGACTCAAATCTCCAAAAATCATCAAGTGATACGTAGAGAACTTTTAATCCGGAGCCGGCGACCCTAAGAGCGGCCTCGCTGACAATTAGGCTCTTGCCAGCGCCTAACGGCCCAATGATAATAAATTGCCCTGAAGATGGAATCCCGCCAAGTGCTTCGCCGCTAGGTCCAAGAAAAAGCATATCTAAAACCGTCCCGCTCTCCAGGATTCTAATGTTTTTAAGCATTTCATACGACTTATCGGGCTTTATGATGCAGTATTCTGCGGGAGCTAAATGTTTTTCCTGCTTTACCTCACCTTGAAAATCTAACGATGCGGAGGGAATTTCACCTTGACCCTGAATTAGAGATGCTTCCTTGAAGGTTTTTGCCACCGCTTTCACGGCTTCCTCGACGGGTTTAGGGGAAGAAACTGGGGGTTGCTTCTGCTCGATTATAACCCATTTATCGCCTCTTCTCTCAACAATATTTTTAGATTTAAGCGAGTATAAGAGCGCATATGCGGAGTTTAGCCCATATTTTGGGATTTTTAAAGCTGATGAAACCTCATCCAGCGTAGCTTCTCCATCATGCTCAATTAGGAAATTAATGACTTCGTCTTCGTTTACCATTGGAGATTTTGACACCCATAATATTTTTTAGTTAAAGATCCTTTTTAGCCTTTGCATCCCCCATTGGCAGGCTTCTCTGACGCCCACTATCCTTATTCTTCATTAATGCTTTTATCGTCTTCCAAGATTTCCTAACAAAATCTGGATAGGAATCGTGATTCTCAATCCATCTTCTTAAAAATTGCATTGTTTTTGGGTCGGCTACATATCCTGATCCAAAATCGCCATATTTCTTTTTTAGCTCAGCGATTTCCCTATCCCTCTCCACTTTCGCTATTATTGACGCTGCTGAAACAACAGGATATTTTCTGTCAGCCTTATGCTCTGAAATTATTTCAACCTTGAATGGAATCTCTTCTGCTATATGCTGCCTAAATCTTTCAGGCAGGACATCCGAAGCGTCGACGTAGGCTATGTCAGGTCTAAGTTCTCTTATAATATTAGCCATAACGCGGGCTTCAAGCCTATTTAAGCGGTTAAGTTTTTTCCCGGTTTTAACAACATGATCTATCACTGACGGCGGAACTTTAATTATTTTATAATTCTCAGCGATCTTCAGTATTTCAGCTGCTAGATGCTCCCTTCTCCTAGGCGACAGAATTTTAGAATCCTTAACACCAATATTAATTAGGTTTGATAAGCCGTGCTCATCAACGACTATACCGGCTATGATAAGCGGACCTATAACCGGGCCGCGTCCAGCATCGTCAATCCCGCAAATTAGCAAGGTTTATCCATCCTAATGTTTAGGCGTTCTCTCAAGGATCTTTTTGGCGATCGTCTTAGACAGGTTGTCTCTGTTTCTATACGTAACCTCAATTATTTCGACATCTTCCCTATTTCTTATTGCATCTATAAATGGGGAACTAACCCTATAATGTATTGTTCCAAGAACTGTTTTCCCACTGTTTAGGGCTTCTAGGACAGCCTTCTTAAATGCTTCAGAATGAAGCTCCATCGGTCCAACCTCATCTATAATGATTAAATCTGACTCCTTACATGCGTTCAGTATCGCTTCAACACCTACATTCTCTAAATCCTCTAGGCAAACCCTATATTTGCCTACTAAGGGACCGCTTTTCTGATCTATATGAGCCAATATGCCTTCCAAGCCGGTCTTCAAATCCATTATTTTGAAGCCGACCCTGACTCCTCCATCGCGGATCTCCTGGCTTATCATGCCGCCTACTTTAAGACCCATATTTCTAAGTTCACCAACAACTTTTAATACAATTGTTGTCTTCCCAATTCTAGGCGGACCTGTTAGAAAAATATGGCGAGGCTGCTGCTTCAAAATTGTTCACTCACTGAACTAAATTTATATTAGTATTGTTTCAGCATATCCTCCTTACCCATTATATGTCCACAGTAGTGACACCTCAGCCTTAAGGGTTCCTCGCTCTCAACGTAGAAAATTGGTTTAACAGGTTCGTTTTCGCTGTTGGATATGCATGGCGGGTTTGTACACTTAATTGTTCCCTGTATTATTGACGGAAGTTTAACCCTTTGTTTCTCAACAACCTTAAAATTCCTTATTATATTAATTGTGGCATGAGGAGCTATAAGCGCAATCCTATTAACCTCTTCCGGGTTTAATTCCCGCCCTTCAATCTTCACAATATCCTTAACACCCAGCTTTTGGCTTGGAACATTCATGGCTATTGTAACGATGCCGTTTGACTGCCCATTAATCCCCAAAATCTTAATAACGTTTAAAGCGTGCCCCCTAGTTATATGATCGATAACGGTCCCATCCCTAATCTTTGAAACTCTAAGGGTTCTCCTAGACATTTCTAACACCAAACAAATATTTTGAAGGATGCTTATAAAAAGCATTTCCTAAGATGCAAAATAAGCAAGCACTATCTTTTCACAAAAGTATGTTAATTATTGTATACAAAAAGTTTAATTCTGCCCACACGTTTTTCCTTAAAAGGGTCTTTCAATTCGCTTTAGCGGTGTTAGAGTTATGGGGGAAACAGCGCGCATACGTTCATTCTTGATGATGCTTGCCATCATAGCTTTAACCATGCTGCTAATACCCATCCTTTACGTAGACATGCCTTACGGAGCATGGGAATACGATGTTTTCTGGGTGTCTATGATTCGTGATGAACAGCCAGATTCTGACGAACTATCTACCCTTTTGAAATCTCCATTACCTTTTGAAATTCTATCCGTTTCCTTGAGGAATCCAACTCCTGGAATGATTATTTTTGAGATCACAATTCGTACACGGGAAAGGATCTTGGAGATCGCTGTTGACCCTATGCTGCACAATGTTACGAGCGAGACCACTTATCCGCATGAAACATACCCGCAATATGGGCATGATCTCTCTATAGGTGAGGAGAAAACTTTTGGAGTTATAGTTGAATACGCTCCCGAAGATGCGGATATAAGCGTGGGATACTCTATTATGTTTTTAAGAGTGGTTACAATATATAGAACTGTGCGTAGATCCATAATTAGTTTATTGCCTCCATTTCCCTATGCGCTTTTAATGGGAGGAGTGCCTATTTTAATCACCTTGATAGCTGCGGAGCTGCCTATTTTTCAAAAGATAGCTTCTAAAATTAACGTGGAATTTTTCTTAGAAATAAAAACATATGTTATAGGCATATGCATGATGCTGCTTTTAATTTCGATTTGGCTACCGTGGATAAGTGATATAAGCCTTTCCAAGTACTTCAGCTTTGAGATTCATGACTCAGATCCCTTTCCGTCCAGCCAAACTGTTATTGTAACAGTGAGAGCGTATGCCCTAGCACTCCTCATCGGTTTTGTCCCCATTGAAATAGAAATAAGCCGGACACATATAAGAAGAAAAATTTTACACCTCCGCTCATTAATTTCAGGAGCATTGAGCATTATATCGGCATCATCCTGGATATATGGGGTTGAAATCACTAGGATAGAACCGGTTCACCCCACATACGTCATTTACGAAGCGAATATGGGGCCCTTCCTAGCAATAATTTTCGGTTTTATCCTCATATTCCTCAGCTATTTATCCACCAAGATGACATGGAAATACTTCGGAAATTAGATGATATAGTAGCCCTTAAAAGGTTTTAAAAGGTTACCATTATTCATTCCGCCTCCAGGATTTCCCTCGCTTTATCAATGTACTGGCTTTTCTTGCGCTGATGCTCCCTAACAAACTTTGTGACTATCCCTGTTAGGTGCGCTTTATCTTCGCCGCATAAAATATTGCCGCACTTACAATTATTATAGAGGTCAACAATATCCTTGTCGTCCTCAGAGAAGTGGAATAGATATAAGTCATAGATTGGGCATATTTCCGGGTTGCCGCCGAGCTTCCTCTGCTCCTCAGCCGTGGGACGGCCGCCGGTGAATGCATAAAAGATCTTCTTGGCTATGACTTCCGGTTCCTCGTCAAGAGTGAAGTAGCTCATGGGTTCACGCTTACTCATCTTATAACCGCCGTCCAAAGCCTTAATGAGTTTATGGTAGGTTGAAGAGGGCGGGATGAATCCGTATTTGCCGTAAAATCTAGTGGCTAAATCCCTTGTGAAACGTATATGCGGGTCCTGATCCACACCCACTGGGACAACGGTAGGTTTTGGACCTCCAAACTCCTCGATTTGAGGAAGCAATATGTCTCCAGCCTGAATTAGCGCTGACAAGTAAAGCCCCATATGGCGCTCCCCATAAATGGCTTTCATAGTTGCTAGCGTTACGCCTCTGCTGAAAGCTATGGCTAAGTCCTTAACGCGCTCCTCCCTAGATTGGCAATACACGTAGCCCCTCTTCGGATCGAAGCCTAAAGCAAGCATATCCGCAATATTGTTTACGGCTATTTTCTTGCTCTCCTCAAAAGATATGCCATTATCTTCGTAAGCTTCTATATCGGCGATGCAATAGAAGGCAATGGCGCCCTGCTGCTGGAAATAAATTATTTCCCGTGCGGTCATTAATGTTCCAAGATGGAACTCGCCGGTTGGCTTTATGCCGCTCATAACTGCAAATTCACTATGCTTTTTCATGGCTTCCAGTATGCGCTCAAAATCCCTATGTCCGAAAATTATGCCTCTTCGCATGGCGGCTGATGGGTTAGGCATCTGTGATAGAAGGGGCTTGAAGGATTGTATACCAAACTCTGCGAATAGTTTCTCATAGTCCTCAATCAGTGTTATTCCAAAAGGGTCTATGAAAGATTTTTTCTCCACATCGGCCACTTTTCAATCCTCCATTCGGCAAGACGCAAATATTAATGGAAGGGCAACATTAGCATTATTAGCATTAACTTATTCTAAGGCATTGATATGACTCACTCTCTTTTAAATTCTCCGCCATTTAGCCTATGGACAAATTAGGTTCTAAAATGCGAAACCTTTTTAACGTGACCTTTGAGCAAGAATAGTGATTAAACATAAATCTTGGATGGGAGGAAGCCTTGAAGTTTTATTCATCAGACTTCTCGGTTCAGAGCACGAGGAAAATGGAGATTATAGATGTAACAAGCAGGGTGGATGAAGCGGTTAAGAAGAGCGGGATTAAAAATGGGCTTGTAAATGTTTGGGTTCCGCATACAACAGCCTCCGTAGCCGTTAATGAGCATGATACGGATCTGTGGGAGGACATTCTTACCACTATGGAAAAGATCGTGCCTATAAAGGGCCTCTACCATCACAATGCTAAGTACGGTTGGATACCGCAGGAGCAAAATGCTCATGCACACATATTGAATTGCCTAATTAAGCCTAGCGTTACATTGCCATTAGAGAAAGAAAGAATGGCGCTCGGCACATGGCAGTCAATTCTATTCATTGAGATGGATGGCCCTCAAACCCGCAGAGTACACGTATATGTCTTAGGCGAATAGTATGCTAGAATTGCCCGCCTGACCTTCTTTTCAGCACGCTTACGAAGCGCTCGACGTCGCCATAGCTCTTTTCGTATAGATGGGCGCTGTTTGAAAAGTCGACGTATGCGCCGACATTAACATTTAACTTCTCAGCGATTCTCCTTTGAAGCTCCGTCATAGCCAGCATGTTCATGTGCATGGCTCTAAATACATCTCGGCTCCTCCAAGTCGTATGCATTATTAGGTTGCCATCTCTAACTGTACACCAAACCCTCTGGAGGCATGGAGGAGAATCAGCCCACATATCCTTCTCCGGCACCCAAGTTATTGCCTGAGCTCTCCTAGAGAAAATGGATTTGCTAAGCTTCTCAACTATATAGCCTATTTGGTTTATCTCATTGGGCGGATAACTGAATAGGCGCTCATGATAGGTGTAATGTATTTTTCCCTCCTTAACAGCCCAGTCGAGGGTTCCCTCAAGAACCTCATCGATATATTTTTGCAGAGAACCTTTCGTGGCTACATATAAGTCTCCTCTGTGGATCCTCGGGTTTCCAAACGGTTCCTCCACAACTACGAGTAGCCCTAGAATCTCCCTAGATTTTTCACCGTATTCGGTTGGAGTCTCAAGCCCTTCCTCCCAGCATTTAAGCACCGCTTTTTCCCAAGCTTCTGAAACTGTTCGAACTCTAATTAAGGCTCCAACATATACTTGGCTCAAAATTCACCACCGGTTAACATATTATAAGATCGCATTAGCAATATAAAATGCCTTCTGTAGAAATTATTGTTGCATAAAAACTAATGCGTTTAGGCGGCTTATAGATGAAGATGCCTCTTGAGAGCGGAACCATATGTTTAAAGCATAAATGTTCATTATGTTGTCATAGGACAAACATGCTGCTAACGTATTTTGACATGAATAGAATAGTTAAGCTTGGTTATGGGATAAACGGTTTCGCTGAGAAAATGGATGGTTGCTGGCATCTTAAGAATGTTGATGGGAAATGCTTTTTCCTTAATGATGGCTTATGTCGAATATATAAATATAGGCCTTATGGTTGCCAGCTTTATCCGCTCATTTTTAACTTGGAAAGAGGCAAAGTTATGCTGGATGAAATCTGTCCCTATAGGTTGGAATTCAGGGTTAATGCAGACGACGTTAGGAAACTTATATTTATGCTGAAGATTCTTAAAATTCTCCAATAAGTTTTTAAGAGATTTTCGCAATATACATATTGGTGATGCGCTTTGTCAGGGTTCGAGGAATTTTGGGACAGATGGTTTAGAAGACGCAGACCATTCTCCAGCTTCTTTGAAGACATAGATGAAATGTTTAGGGAGATGGAGAGGATGTTCGAGAGGGACTTTGAGGATTTATCAAAGAGGGTTCCTAAAGACTTCATTCGTGAGAGAACACTTCCAGATGGAACAAGAATTAAGGAGTGGGGACCCTTCGTATACGGATACAGCATCACAATTGGACCTGATGGTAAACCGGAAGTAAGGGAGTTCGGTAACGTAAAGCCAGGCTTAGGCGGAAGACCCGGAAGACCATCAATATCCATTAAAGAAGAGAGAGAACCACTGGTTGACATTTTCAGCACCAACGGCGAGATAAAAGTTATTGCTGAATTGCCAGGCGTTGAGAAGGAAGACATAAAACTTCATGGAACAGAAAACACATTAACGATAAGCGTGGATACGCCGCAACGCAAGTACTACAAAGAAGTTGAGCTGCCCAGCGCTGTTGACCCGAAGCAATCTAGATCAACATACAAGAATGGCGTATTAGAAGTTACACTGCCGAAAAAAGAGGGGAAGGCACCTAAGGGTGAACCGATAAAAATAGAATAGCACTATTTCACTTTTTATTTTGCTTATTGAACAAATCAACTCTAGATTCTTGGAGAGAATAAACTATAATAATGTATTTTATATTATTTTTTGTTAGATATCGCCCCTGCGACCAAACCTAAGGTCGGCTAAGATTGAAAATACTGCGCAAGAAAATCCTTAAAAAAGTTCAACGTGAGCTTCCGTGGATAAATCATATTCTGAGCGATGAGAAAGTAGCTGGTGACTTAAACCCGTCAGTGCCAAACCTAGAGATCCATGTTAGAGATGGAAGCCCATGCCTAATCTGCAGAGGAAGCCGCATGCTCTGTGGGAAAACTAGGTGCCCAGCCGTAACGAAGCTTTATTCATTTTTAAAAGTTAAAAACCTGGTTAACTCTGATAAAATACTCGGTTCTTCGCCTCCCGGAGTATTTGTTGGGCGGATAGGTTATCCTTATGTTTATGCTGGACCGCTTGTCCCACCGGTTTTGGGGGACACATCCCTATTTGATACCCCTGAAAAATGGGTTGGTAAAACTATTGAGGAAATAATTGATTTTAGAACCGGTTTAATACGTGGAAAATTTCTGGTTAACATTAAAAAACCTCTAAGCAACGAACGGTTCCTTGACAGAACCTTGGAAATAGCCCTTTCAAGGGACTCTGTTAACACAGAGGTTCTCTTTAAGAGGAAGCCTTCTGGAAGCTTCCTGTTCGACGATGAAGTTCAACCTATGGGCCCATCAGCCCCCCTGCTAAAAATCGAAGTGGAAAATGTTAAAGTTGACCACAGGATTGAGAAGGCATACGGTGACTCTGATCTTAAGGCTGAGGAAGCCATTTTGGATCTGTATAAGGGTCAAGTTCCGGTTTCAAGAATCCAAAGGGCATTTAGCGTGGGCGCCTTCGGTGTAAAAAGGCAGAGGAGGCTTGTACCGACGAGATGGAGCATAACAGCTGTTGACTCATCGATTTCTAGGCGTTTAATAGAAGATGAGATAAAGGATAATCCGGTGATAAGTGAATACCGAGTTTACAGCTTTAACTATCTGGGAAATAGATTTGTCATTTTAGTGATGCCATCTAAATGGAGATATGAGTGGATTGAAGCATGGTATCCCGGGACATTTTGGAACCCTCAGAGTGGAAGCGTAGCCATGGGGAGCGATTGGGAGAGCTATCAGGGTAGAACAGCATATGCATCTTTGGGAGGATGCTACTATGCAGTTAGGCTTGCGGTTGCAGAGGCGCTTTCAAGGGAAGGCAGGCAGGCGGGTGTGGTAGCTATGAGGGAGATTCATCCAAGTTTCATCATGCCCCTAGGGGTATGGATTAATAGAGAGTGTGTTCGCGAGGCTCTAAAGCAGGAAGGTGAGAAGTTCGATACGCTTATTGAAGCTCTTACATATGTAAGCTCGAAATTTTCAGTCGGCATTGACGAATGGATAAAAACAAGCGCGCTGCTTAAAGACGCATTATACCAGGAGAGAATCACGAAATACTTTCATTAGCAGCGTATCGCAAAAAATTAGAGCTGAATCTACGTTTTTCTTATGCCCATAAGCAGCTCTTTTAACAGAAAGTCCGAGGCATTTTCTCTCTCCCTATCTCTTATCTCCAGTGCGTACCTCTTGAATTCTTCGAGTGTTACCGGTTTCATCCCTCTCTTCTGAGATAGGTATGCCGCTTGAACTATAGCTGTTGTTTCAGCACCTATCTTTTCATCGCATATTGGACGCGTATTGCTAAGAATGCAGTTACACATGTTCCTTATTTCCTCAGTGAAGCTTTGAACCCATGAAATTTTACCTAAATTGAATTCTCTCCTGTCGCCTTTAGCATCACGTATCACCATATTTGTTTCTTCACCTTTAGTCTCCGGCCTTATTTCACCGCTGGTTCCAATTATGGCTGTATCCATCGAGTCCCTATGGGACCATGAGCCTTCAATGTGTGCTGTCACCCACCTGCCGCTATCATCATCAAACCTTATTAGGACATGCGCGTCATCTTCAACCTCGAAGGGTCTGAACATCCCCTGTATAAATCTGGTCTTCATGCGTATGCATATGCCATAGGGTTCAGCCGCCTTGACAACGGTGGGTTTCTTATCAAAACCGCTTAGGAACCATGAGCATGTAATAGCATGCACGCCGTTATCCAGTAGGGAGCCGCCTCCGGCTATTTCAGGATCCCAGAACCATGATGCCCACTCAGGCCCTCCATGGGCTGTTGCCAGAAATATTAGTTGCGGCTCACCTATCACGCCGCTGTCAATAAATTTCTTGGCGTTATACCAGAGGGTGTGATAAAGCCAGTTCTCATTATGCTGATAAATCTTTTTTGCATCCTCAACGGCTTCAATAACCTCTAGGCATTCTATGTATGTTCTAGCCATTGGTTTCTCGCACATGACATTTACGCCGTTCTTCAGGGCTTCCATGGCTGTTTGACTATGAAACTTAGTTGGGGTGCATATGTCAACTAAGTCTAGGTCTTCTTTTGAAAGCATATCGGATAAACTTAGGTAAGTTTTTAATTCCTCAGCGTCCTCCTTTAGTCTCTCAGCCAATTCTGCGTTCCCCTCTTCCATAACTTTTTGAGCCCTCTCGCAATAGATGCTTCTGACCCTTCTTTCAGCAATCTTTAAAGCGGATTCTGAAACATCGCATATGGCGGCCAGATGCGCCTCAGCTATATTTGGGTACGCTGGGAGGTGGGCGCCCTGGAAGATACCGCCGGATCCAACAACACCGACTTTAACTCTTTTCATAGGGGAGACCTCTCATCCATTCCAATGTATGGATAGCCTTTTAAAAGATTTTTCTTATGCGACTCAGCAACTGCGTAAATAAAGTTAATTTTATAAGAGGGAGCTGTTTTATATTAATGTCAAGATTTAGTGACTGGGAGGAATGACATATAAGCTTTGAATATGTCGTTGAAACGGAGGATTTAGCCAAATATTATCAGATGGGCCCCATAACGGTTAAGGCTTTAGATGGTGTTGACCTAAGAATTAAACGTGGCGAGTATATATCAATCATGGGTCCTTCGGGTTCCGGTAAGACGACGCTTTTCAACATGGTAGGCGGCATAGACCGCCCAACCCGGGGAAGAGTATACATCGATGGTGTTGACATTGCCAAGTTGGACGCCTATGAGCTTGCTTGGCTTAGATGCAGGAAGATAGGGTATATATTTCAAACTTTCAACCTTATACCTGTCCTAACGGCCATAGAGAACGTCATGCTACCCATGATCTTTGCTGGTGTGGAGCGTGAGGAAAGATTCAGAAGGGGTAGGGAAATTCTTGAGATGGTTGGTTTGGGAGATAGGCTTAATCACAAACCCACTGAGCTCAGTGGCGGTCAGCAGCAGCGTGTGGCCATAGCCAGGGCCCTAGCAAACAATCCGGTTATCATACTTGCAGATGAGCCGACTGGAAACCTGGACTTACATACGGGGCTTGAGATAATAACTCTTCTTAGGGAAATGAACAAGGAAAAAGGGGTAACGGTTATTTCAGCCACTCATGACCTGAAAATGATCGATGTCAGTGATAGGATAATTTACCTACGTGATGGACGAGTAGACCGATACGAGACTAGAGCGGAAGTATACGTGAGAGTTTCAGAATAGATATTAACAGGCATTTAAAACAAATCGAAAATTCAACGGCGCTTTCATTCATCAATTTAGCTTACAAAATGAGATTTTAAATTTTAATAGTAGAGGAAGGAATAGAGGGAAAATTGGGCTGAGGTATGAAAAATGCCCTTCGGCTATAATGGCAGGGTATTAAGGGTTAATCTTTCAGATGAACGCATAACAATTGAGAAGCCGGATGAAAAGTTCTATCGTATGTATTTAGGCGGGGAAGGCTTTGTTGCCTACTATCTGCTGAGAGAAGTTAAACCCGGCATAGACCCGCTTGGACCTGAAAACAAGCTGATATTTGCGGCTGGACCGCTAACTGGCGCGCCGATACCTGGATGTGGAAGGAATAGCATAGGCGCAAAGTCTCCGTTAACAGGCGGTTTCGGCGAGTCTGAGGTCGGTGGATCATGGGGAGCTGAGCTTAAGCGAGCTGGGCTCGACGCCGTAATAATTGAGGGTAAGTCCAGTGAACCAGTGTACCTTTGGATTCACGATGGTGAAGCTGAAATTAAGGACGCTGAGCATTTGTGGGGTAAGGAGACTGGTGAAACCCAGAGTATAATACGTGAGGAATTAGGCGATAAGCTTGTTCGCATTGCTTCAATAGGGCCTGGGGGAGAGAACCTTGTTCGATTTGCATGCGTAATCGTTGATCTACGTGATGCGGCTGGAAGAACCGGTATGGGCGCTGTTATGGGATCAAAGAATCTTAAGGCGGTAGCTGTTAGGGGGAGGGGCAGGGTTGAGGTTCATAATCCTGAGAGACTGAGAGATCTAACCAGATGGCTGAACCAGAATATGGATAAACTCGCATACAATTTTCATAATTATGGCACCGGGGCTGGGATGGACGCTGGTGTTGCATCTGGAAATCTACCAGTTAGAAATTTCAGGGATGGATTATTCGCAGGATATGAGAATCTAGATGCGAGAACAATAAAAAGAACAATAAGCATAGGTATGGAAGGCTGCTACGCTTGTTCAGTTAGATGCAAGAAAATTGTTAAGATTGGTGAGCCTTGGAATGTTGATCCGTCTTACGGTGGACCAGAGTATGAGGCTTTAGCAGCCCTCGGCTCAAACTGTGGAGTGGACGATCTTCAGGCGGTGACGAAGGCAAACGAGTTATGTAACAGGTACTCTTTAGATGCCATATCAACTGGTGTGGCAATAGCGTTTGCCATGGAATGTTACGAAAATAACATATTAACTAGGAAGGACGCTGATGGGTTAGATCTCTGGTTTGGAAATGCTGAAGCTATGGTTAAAGTGGTTGAGAAAATAGCCTACCGTAAAGGCGTAGGGAAAATTTTGGCTGAGGGCGTGAGGAGGGCCTCTGAAATCATAGGTGGGGGATCTGAGAAATTCGCGATGCATGTGAAGGGTTTAGAAATACCGATGCATGAGCCGAGGCTTAAAAGAGCCCTCGGCTTAGGTTACGCGGTCTCTCCAACCGGCGCCGACCATGCGCATAACATGCACGATACTGGGTTGGTAAGCGCTGGTCCAATGCTTAGCTCCCTTTCAAGTTTAGGTATTCTGGAGCCCATTCCGCTGGAGGATCTCAGTCCGGGGAAGATTAGAGCTTTCATATATTATGTTAATTGGCGCGTTTTAGATAATAGCCTACTTATATGCGTCTTCCTACCTTGGGACTTCAATCAGAAAACCGATATTGTTGAAGCCGTAACAGGTTGGAACACTTCGATGTGGGATCTGATGAAGACGGGTGAAAGAATCACAACGATGGCTAGAATATTTAATTTAAGGGAGGGCTTCACAAAGGTTGATGATTGGCTTCCCGAAAGATTCTTTAGCCCTAAACGGGATGGGGTTCTCTCAAAAACTTCATTAGATGCTGAAAACCTAAGAAATGCAATTGAACTGTATTATGAAATGATGGGTTGGGATAAAAGGGGCGTCCCTACAAGGGCTAAGCTAGAAGAGTTAGGTATAGGTTGGACCTATGAGTATGTCTCTAACATGTTTCAATAGGAAACTAGGGATCTATCTGCCCAATCTAACCCAGTCGACTCTTTTAGCAATCTCCTTTAAATGAGACTTTAGAATCTTCTCAGCTATTTCAAAGCCGAGGCGCCCTGCGTTCCACGTTACGAAGGGCGGATAAAATGATGCCTCCTTAAATACGGCTTTTCCATCCTTAATTTCAAATTTTATGTATCCGAGCTCTCTAAGGTAGCATGAGTCGTTCGGGCAGAGAATATCTATCTCTCTTAGCTCATGTTTTAAGTAAAGCACCTTATATTCTTCCGGGTCATCTATTATTCTTCCACAAGGGCATTGAATTTTTTCAATCTCCTCAGCCAAAATTCACGCCTCCATCTACTCCCCTGCGAAGAACTCTTCGGCCGTTAGGACAAGGCCGCGTCTCTCCTCAATATTCTCTATGGTGCCGTCTCTTAGGAAAACCACTCTGTCGCTTATGTCGATCATTTTCAGGTCGTGGGTGGCGCATATAATTGTTGTGCCGCGTTCAGCCTTCAAGCGATAAAGTAGCTGCACTATTGCGAAGCCAGTATTTAGATCCAGGTTTCCAGTCGGCTCATCTGCAAGTATGATTGCCGGATCATTGGCTAGGGCTCTGGCTATGGCCACACGCTGCTGCTGACCGCCACTGAGCTCAGTGGGCCGGTGATTAAGCCTATCCCCCAGACCAACAGTGCTGAGAAGTTCGGTGGCCTTCTTCTCCCTTTCCTCCTTAGGCACACCGAGGAAAACCATCGGCAGGGCAACATTTTCTTTAGCCGTTAGGACAGGTATAAGGTTGAAAGTTTGAAATATATACCCTATCTTCCTGCATCTAAGCCAAGCCATGGATTTTGATGGGATCTTCGATAAATCTATTCCATCTATAAATATGTCGCCCTTCGTTGGGCGGTCTATGCCGCCTACCATGTTGAAAAGCGTCGTCTTACCGGAACCCGAAGGACCCATAACTGACAAGTATTCTCCACGCGGTATCTCAAGGTTTATTCCGCGTAGGGCGTGGACAACCTCGCCCCTAAGGTAGTAGTCTTTGTGAACATCAACGACTTTAACCGCCGGAACCATCTTCTCCATAAGCCATCTCACTTCTTAATCATTTCTTCTTAATTTTAATTCAATGGATATTTATATTTTTAATGCTTAAATATCTATTTTGCTTACCTCATCACCGGGCACGTTTGTAGTCCAACCGCTTAGGCTTGGCAGGCTGCTCCAGTAGAGAGGCATTTCCGGCATAAGAAGGGTCGGAGGTAACTAACTATTTAGGGTTACTCTTCTGCCTGAAATGTTAAAAATTCGTGTGTTTTTCGGGAAGCGCTGTTTTTTGGCATTCTTTTATATAATATGTAGATGTATGCGTAAATGATGATAAAGATTATTTATAGATTTCTTTAGCTTATGGAAGCACATTCATGAGTTGGCGAGTAAAGAATTAGATCTCATAAAGAGAAAAAAACAGGCGCTGGATGATTTATTCTCCTCTGGAAGAATCTCGCAATCAACATATGAGCATCTAAACGGTGAGATAAAAGAGGCTTTAACCAGTGTAGAAAAATATCTTGAGACCATAGTCTGCAAAATGGAATCTAGAGCCCAAGATCTAGAGAAGCAGATAGGAACCTTAGAGATATTTCTTGCTAATACTGAAATGCTTCATGTTACAGGCGAGATTGATGATGAAACATATGAGAAGCAAATGAAGGCAATAAACCTTGGTTTAGAAGCGGCGAAGCAGGAGCTAAGCGACATAAAAAGCGTCTTGGAGGGGTCTAAACCTGCCGAGTCTGCTGAGGCAGCCGTATGCGAGCATGAAGAGGAGAAAACTGAAACACCAGCTGAAGAAACGACTGCGGAGGAGACACCCGGCGTATTTTAGATATCAGAGAGAAGATTTAAAGGAAAACCTAGACCTTTTTTCTCTTCAATATTTAGCGGCTAAATTTTTGCCTTCTCATACTCTCGATATTTCCTCACAACCTCATGGAGTTTAGGCGCTTCAAAGAGCCTCCTTTTTGTTATATCATTAGCGGCCGCCATATACATTTCACTTATGATGGCCTTAAGCCGCGGGTCCAGTTTTGGCGGAGACGACTTGCAGAGTCCCCTCCAATCTTTTAAGCCAACTGCCTCGGATTTCCTTCTTGCCTCCTCAATATCCTTATACCATTCGGTTTTTCTATAGAATTGTCTGGCAACCTCCTTGCTGACATGTATCCCATCATATGAGAAGCGGCACTCATCCAGTGTGCCAACTACATCTGCAATCATAAGTCTCCTCTCATGATCAAATGCCAGTTCGATCTTCCCATCCTCATTTATTAATCCGGCTTCCGAAGCTATTTCGGTTATTACATCGTCGGTTTTAAGAAGCATACTTTTTATCTCATCTACCTCATGATCCTTTAGGCCAGCTATCTTCTTCGCCTCACCCCAAGTTATATACCGGTCTTTCTCCTCGAGCTTTGTGCTGACATCCAGGATTGGTTTAGAAAGTTTCTCACCGGGCTTGGGATAATGATCCAAGTCTAGGTCTTCAATTGTAATTAAGCCCTGTTCAAGCCTTCTGAAGATCGATGAGCCTTCAGGGAGACCGTTTCGATATATGATTTCGAGAGGTACTAGGTAATTCTTCAAGTTCGTTGTGAATATGCTGTAGTCATATTTTAAGCCGGCTTCATCCCTATATGCTCTTGGCCTATAAACATTGACTAAATTAAATTCCATCACGTTTGTTGGTTGATCCATCTCATCGAACCTTAGGATATTACCGCTTCCATCTACTAGGCCTCTATAGTGCGTTCTAATACCTATTTCCTCAAGCCTCTCAAAGATGAATGCCCCCATAAGGCATAGCGCTTCACCCTTAAAGGGTATGTGATCAGGCATTTCACCCCAGTCGAATACTGAGTAGCGGTTTGAAAAGTGGAATCTACCTATCCCCATTATTTCTTTAGTCGGCGCCTTAACGATCTCTAAGTCCTTCACACTTCCCAATCTCAGATTCCTCTCTTAATATTCCTAACCGCCTTATCGGCTTCCTCGATTTCCATCCTTTTTGAACTTTGATATTTAAGGATGTTTTCGGATAGTTGGGGGTTATCTAAAGCAAGGATCTTCGCCGCGGCTATTGCCGCGCCCTCAGGCTCAATGGTTACAACTGATCCTATTCCGCTCGGAACCCTTAATGAGGAATATATGTCTGCGCCGCCGAATTTCTCGGAGTATGGTGGACATGCTATAACCGGTTTCAGCGTGTTCGCATCCACAAATGCGCTTAGTGCATTGGATCTTCCAGCAACTGTTATGAAAACCACTTTATCATTCTCGTATTCTTTCAATATTCCCAGGACTTTCTCCGGGGTCTTGTGGGCGGATGCAACTCGAAATTCATACTCAACACCTAGGGCGCTTAAGTATTTAACTATTTCTTGGGAGAAGTCGAGGTCTGCTTTTGAGCCCATTAAAATTACAACTTTACTTTTCATTTTAATAACCTCTCTTTGAGATTAATTGCTTAGCGGGAAGGTCACAACATTGTTTGTTCTACCTGACTTATATATGGCCATTATAACCTCAAGAGATTTTCGGCCCTCAACCCCGTCGACAGCCGGCTTCCTATTTTCAAGGATTGCCTCAGCGAAATCTTTTATTAAGGCTGCATGGTTGGTTGCCGGAACAATCTCAGGCTTAGCCCATGATTTCAATCCCTCCTTTGTGGCTTCTGAAACCATGTCCTCCCCGCCAATTATGGACCATCTTTTCAGACTCTCGCCTTCAATTATGGCTGTTCCCTTTGTTCCATGTATTTCAAGCCTAGTTGGCAGCCCAGGGTAGATCGCTGTGCTTCCCTGTATTATCCCAATGGCGCCGTTCTCAAACCTAATTATTGCAGCGGCAAGATCCTCAACTTCTATTCTGTGAGCGAATGTGCCCATTTGAGCCCAGAGACACTTTGGGGAACCCATGATCCATAATAGGAGATCTATCGTATGGATGGCCTGGTTTATCAGCACGCCTCCGCCTTCAGTTGACCAGCGTCCTCTCCATGCGCTGTTTTCATAGTATTCCTTGGTTCTGAACCATTCAATCACCGCCTCACCTAGGATTAGACGCCCAAATATTCCGGCGTCTGCGGCTTCCTTAACCTTCTTGATGGTTGGGTCGAATCGTGATTGGAGGTTCACTCCAAGTTTTACTCCTTTTCTCTCAGCTTCCCTAATGATTTCATCCGCTTCTTTTAGGTTTATTGCCATAGGCTTGTCGATTAGAACATGTTTATTGGCTTCTATTGCGTCTAAAGCCATAGGATAATGCTGATAGTGCGGCGTGCTTATTATGACAGCGTCTATTGGCGCCTCCGTAAGCATCTTTCTGTAATCGGTGTACCATTGTTTTACGCCCCATTTTGACGCGAATTCTCTTGCTCTTTCTTCCCTCCGGCTTGTAACTGCCGTCAGCTCGGCTATGCCGCTGTTAGCTATAAGCGCTATTCCATTTGCACAAAAGTTGCCTCCAACGCCTGTTCCAATTATGCCGAACCTAACTTTTCCAGCCATAATGGCTGCACCTAGCCTGAAAATATTTAATATTACATCATGATATTTTCCTATATAAAGTAGGGTTTTCTCCTCATCACAGCCTCAATAAATAGATTCTTCAAATATTCATCGTCTTCGCCCCGCCTCATGGGCTCTAGAAGGTCTACTAGGTTATCGTTCTTGAATAGGCATGGTTTAAGCCGCCCATCGGATGTGAGGCGGATTCTATTACAGTGAAGGCAGAATTCAGTATTATGCATGGGCTTGACGATCTCAACCTCAGCCCCATTGTCAAGAATGTATTTTTTCCTATGCTGCATCCGCCTAACAATTATTTCTGAGGCTTTCTCCTCAAGCTCTTTTTCGAGGCTGCTTAGATCAACGTGATACTGCTCATAAAAGGTTTCATTGCCGAATTTCTCAAGCTCAATTATTTGAAGCACTATGCTGTGGCTTCCCGCAAAATCTATCAGGTCGCTTACTTCATCATCGTTTACGTTTTTAAGCAGCACCACGTTTGCTTTAACCGGGTTTAAGCCCACCTCAACAGCTCTAATTATTCCATCAACAACGTTTTTATGGGCATTTATACTGGTGATAAACCTAAACCTTTCAGGTTTCAATGTGTCTAGGCTGACGTTAACCCTTGAAAGGCCAGCTTCCTTTAATTGCTCAGCGTATTGAGCTAGGAGGAAACCATTCGTCGTCATGGAAACATCCTTTATGCCGGTTATGCTGCTTATCCCGCGCGTTATGTCAATTATGTCGCTGCGCAGTAGGGGTTCACCGCCCGTTAATTTAACGCTGTCAACACCTAAGGAGGCAGCTAACCTAACTATTCGCTTAATTTCTCCAGCCGACATCTCAACCTCATAATTTGACGCTTGACCCTCACGGTGGCAATAGATGCAGCTGAAGTTGCATCTTTGGGTAACTGACACCCTTATATTTTCAACAGCCCTTCCAAAGGGATCCTTAATCTTCAAATCAGCCTTCTCCTTCTAAGGAAAGGGGTGAAACAAAAATTTATCTTTTACCGAAACAGAATGCAACATAAAATTTAATTTATTCCTTGAGCAAAGAATTGTGGGGCCCGTGGCCTAGTCAGGATAGGGCATCGGCCTCCTAAGCCGAGGGTCGGGGGTTCAATTCCCCTCGGGCCCGCCACTTTTTCAATCTGATCTTCTGGAACACGGCTTAAAATTGGCTCCATTCTCGGAGTTCGAATCCGAAGATTGGGATTAAGGCTGTTTCTGTTTGTGATTTCATAAAGCTCTCTTAAATATGCTTCTTTCGGTTATGCCAAGCGATTTTGGTGTAGCACTCTAACCGTTTAAATCTGAGAAAATTGCGGGGGCGTCTTCTTGAGGATTTGCTCCTCCCTTGGAATTCTGTTATCTGCTCATGTTCTAGGAGTGGGAGGTATATTCTGAAGGAGTACCTCAATATGATTTCCGGTCCATCCTTAAAACCAACCCTATTCCCTAATCCATTGCTACAGTTGTTATCCCTGAGAAAAAAATTGCTACTGTAGCAATTTTATTGGCGTGTGCATTCTGCATGCTGCTTTTGTTCAGCCACCTTTAAACCTGCCGCCTGAGCCGAACAACTTTCATCGTAACCCTTCGTCCAAGCCTAATAAACGAGTTGTGGAGCCCCATAACGGGCTTACGAAGAGATTAGGGTGTTATATAGCGGGTCGCTAGGGTTGCTCAGTATTTCCAACGAAAAGGTCTAAGTTGCCATTGCTGGCTAATCAACTCTTCTAACATTCAAAGTTCTATAAAAGGTTTCGCCGCTTATCCCAGCCCTTTTCTAACGTAAGAGTCACCCATAAAAATCTTACATAATAAGACTTTTTATCTGAAGTTTTCTATTTATTAAGCCGAGACAAGCCTTAATCGGGGGGATGCTGAGAAAATGTTTGGTTTGGTAGTAGTGGAATGCAAAGGGTACCTCTCTATAGAATATGAGAATACTTTAAATCCGGAAGAGGGCACGCGGCAAAGCCTCATAAACTTGAGGAAAATTTTGGGAGAAATAAACTGGAGGGGAAAATATTGAATTCAAGAGATCGGGTTCTCTCCGCAATTTTCCTAGAGGAACCCGATAGAGTACCCCTTCTTGAGGTAGGGATAAGCGATGTGGTGCTTAAAAAGATCTTTCCAGGCTTAATCGATCATGAAAAATTTATTGCTTTATCAAAATTAGGATTAGATTCGTTGGTAATATGGCCTTTCCTAAATCACCAGAATAGTAAGCAGTTGAACAGCGATAGATATGTTGATGAGTTTGGAAGATTATTCACGAGGAAAATCTCTTTCTCCACATCTGACTTCTATTTGGGAGGCACACTTAATACCCCTGAAAAATACTATGCTTTTCCCAGACCTGACCCCCATGATCCTTGGAGAGTTGAGTATTTTAAAGAAAGTGTAAAGGCATCTGAAGGGCGGCTTTTCTTAATTCCATGCTGCGGGAGCATCTTTGAAGTAGCCATAGAAGCGGTGGGCTTTGTTGACTTTTTCAGATATATGCAAAGCAACTTAGGCTTCGTAAGAAGGGTTATCAAAGACCATGCAGACTATACTATTGCTTGCGGTAACGCCTTGATAGACGCGGGGGCAGAAGCCCTCCTTGTTGCGGACGATTTCGCATATAAAACAGGGCCTTTCATCTCCCCAAAAAGATGGATGGAGATCATATATCCGGAGCTTCGAAGGGTGGCTGAAAATTTTCATAAGAGAGGGGTGCCTGTGCTGCTCCACTGCGACGGTAACATAAATTTGCTTATGAATGGGATAATAGAAGCCGGCATAGATGCTGTTCAACCTTTAGAACCTACGGCTGGGATGAAACTTTGCGATGCGAAAGCGAAATATGGTGAGGAAATATGCCTTATAGGAAATATCGATGTCGCATATACGCTTACAAGCGGAACAGCGGATCAGGTTATAAGGGAAGTTAAGAAAGCCATTAATGAAGCTGCATATGGCGGAGGATACATACTAGGATCGGGACACACCATACATGATTCTGTTTCACCGCAAAATTTCATAATAATGCTTAAAGCCGCAAAAAAGTATGGAGAATATCCGATCCATGGCGCTGCCGAAAAATATGATTAATCTATGTGGGGTCATGTAAAATATAATGGTGTTCCAAATGATAAATAAAGAGGATTGGAACGAAGTGAAAGACGCCTTTAAGGCTTGGTGGGAGAGAAGCCTAGATAAACCCATACTGCAGATTCTTGCACCGAAAAACGACCATTGGAGGGAAACAATAGACATATGGGTTTTCCTCAGGCACTACCCCAATGTGGATAAGGCGATAGATACGCTGCTATCGCAGTTTAGAGAGGTCTGCTTTCTCGGGGAGGCTTACCCAAACGCTTGGATAAATCTGGGACCAGGATTCCTATCTGCATGTTTAGGGGCCGATGTGAAATTTAACCCAGAGATCGATACAGCCTGGTTTGAAGGTAGAATGAAATTGGAGGAAATTAAAAAAGTTGAGTTTGACACGCAAAATGAATGGTGGAGATATCTTGTTAAATGTACAAGGACCGCTTTAGAAAGATGCCGAGAAGAGGCTGTTGTAGGGCTCACCGACCTGCTTGACCCAATTACGGTTCTCGGGCTGCTTAGGGGAAACTTTCCAACGGATATGATAAGAGATGCTTTTCTTAACTGGAGCAGCTTGGTTGAAGCCTTAAGGAGAGTTGAGGAGATCTGGTTTCAATCTTACGAAGAGCTCTGCGGATTGATAGATAACCCGGAAAATGGATTCTCCACATGGGCAGGCCTCTGGAGCGAAAGGAGGCACTATGTGCTTCAATGCGATACCATCGTCTACTTGTCCCCCAGAGTATTCGATCAGCTGGTTTACCCTTACATAGTTGAAGCATGCAAAACTATTGAAAGAACGATATGGCATTTAGACGGACCATTAGAGTTGAAGCATCTGGAAAAACTGCTCGACATCCCTGAATTGGACGGTATACAATGGATTCCCGGCGCGGGAAATCCTGATGGAGGGGAAGAGACATGGGTGCCATTGTACAGGAAAATACAGGGGAAGGGAAAGCTTCTTCAAATATTTGTTCAACCCCAAAGGGTGCTGCACATACTTAATAAAATATCTCCTAGAGGCGTGGCGATCCAAACCACATGCGCTTCATATAGGGAGGCAAGGGAGCTCATTGATAGATTTAAGGCTGCCTACGGCTGATTGGGAGTGAAAGAAAAACAAAGCATTTAATGTGGAGGAGGAAACGTCATGTATATTAATCTAAGAACACCAATCTCGGAAAATGATGTACGCAGACTGAGGGTTGGCGACATAATCTATTTAACCGGAACGTTAATCACAGCGCGGGATCTAGCCCATAAAAGAATATGCCAGTATCTAAGGGAATCTAAGGAGTTGCCCTTTAAATTTGACGGTTTAGCGCTCTACCATTGCGGACCGTTGGTTAAAAAGGCGAATGATCAATGGACTGTAGTCTCAGCGGGACCAACAACCAGCATGCGTATGGAGCCCTTCGAGCATGAAATCATAGAGAAGCTCAGTGTTAGACTTGTAATAGGCAAGGGCGGCATGGGGAATAAGACCAAAATGGCGATGGTGAAGAATGGGTCAGCATACGGGGTATTCACTGGCGGAGCCGCCGTTTTAGCATCAAAATATATTATAAGGGTGCTGGGCGTTGAATGGATGGATCTGGGGATTCCTGAAGCCGTATGGACGTTTCAGGTTGAAAAATTCGGCCCGCTGGTGATCGCCATAGACTCTCATGGGGGAGATCTCTTTGAAAAAACCATTAAAGATGCTGATGATAGAAAAGCAATGATATCTAGGAATCTGATTGGGAATAAATTATAGAACGCCCTTCTTCTTAAGTATGAAAAGCATAAGCGCAAATAACACCCCAGAATACATCAGCAAAGTTAGAAGTGGAGCTAGGAGGGCGACAACCAACGCAGCGAGTAAGCATGGCAATACATATTCAGCGCTTACATGTCCTCCAGATATAACCATCTTATAAATCGATTCAGCTAGACGCTTGAAAGGCTGAGAAATTGGGTCAACATCTTTTACAGCCTTCTCAATCTCCCTCAGAAGCGGCGAGTAAGTGTAAAGGTCAGGTATATTGAACCCCCACGCATTCAATTTATCTGCGACAGATTCACCAGATGCCAGGCTTAAATAATAACATAGCGCAACGGAATCCTCAATCTTCTCACCATTAATAATTTTAAAGAATCTCGCATAATAATCTAAGCCTCGGTTCCCAGCCAATCTGCTAACAACATAATATGCGGCGGCATACAGGGTATTAAAGTCCCTTGGGGTAGTAGTTGGGGTCCATTCCGCCAAGAAACCGAAGTTCCCGCTAAGCATTCCTTCCAAATCTTTAACGCTTTCCTCAATGCTTTCCTCAATCATGCCTGCGCCAGCATAGCCTAATTTCTCAGCGATCTCTATGCTGACATACTGCGCTATTCCCTCATGGAACCATAGAAGGTTTTGCGGCGATACGCCGGCCCTCCAGAGGAAATGATGAATAAGCTCATGCAATGCTACAACTTCCAGGTAGCCCTCCACATACCGGGTGAACATGAAATTTATATATATGTCACCCATGCTTTTGCCTGAGAAGGGCACGTATCCACCGATTGACATTAAGGAATTAAAGTCTGGGATAAAAAATCTCACGATCAGATCGTCAGCCGAACCATTAAACCTGAGGGTTACATTGAAAAGGTTGACCAAAGTTTCATATGAGGCATTGTATAATCCTAGAATGCTTTGAGCATAAGATTCATAGCGCTTAACAGTTTCAAACCTGAAAATGCCGCTCTCAAGAGAAACCATCTCCGCTTTTTTGTTAGGTGTGCTAAAACCTATCTGTATGCGCAGAAGATTCTCAGATGAGGGCAAATTTTCAAAAAAGGCGAAGGTGGAGTTTAAGTAGCTAGGTCTGTATGAGCCGCTAGCCCCCAAAGCCAAAGCCTCATTCCGGTTTATCCTAAAAGCCGATGGAAAAATAACCGATGCTTTGAGTATGCTCCCCCTGCTGAAGCCTATTTGCGGCGAATAGAACATTCCATTAGGCTCAATTATTATGGCAGCCCTTGAAAAATTAAATTCCACAACCATCTCAAATTGAGAACCCCTAGAGAAAAAGTTGAAACTTAAAATATTATAGAAGTAGTATTCTGCGCCCACATATTTCTCAGGCTCTTCCAAAGACCATTCATAGACGCGCCCACTAACAGTATAGTTTAGCCATTCAGAAAATCTTGGAATAAACATCCATGAAGACCCGTTCTCCATATTGTTCTTGTAGACGATTCTAACTTGCGTGAAACCATCCTCATCAACAATAAACCAGTAATCAATGTATCCTTGAGGCTCCGGGCTGGAAAAAACCATCGTAAACGATGAATATGGACCCAACGTTAATAGGAGGCAAAATGCAGAGACTAAAATAAGACCCTTAAGTTTAAGACCGAAACTCTTGACAATCATTCCGCTTTGCCTTCAAGGATACTATTCTGAAGCGAGAAAAATATTAATGTTACTCATATCCCGCACCGCAGAATATAGGCATATTAGTTATCTTTATATGGAGCTAAGCAGAAAGTTTATATCGGGAAAAATGTAAACAACATTTTGCAGAAACTTCCCAAACATGCACCCCTCCAACGCAAGGTTGGCGGGGGAAGGGTGAAAGTGAGAGAAATCACTCTCACAATGAGCACCATGCATAGATCCAAATCGTTAAACGGGTGCTGAACCCGAGTAAGCCCGGCACGCCGACGCCGTCTGGTGGATAGCTCGGCTTGAACGCTGAGGAAGGGCGCGGCAAGCTGCGATAAGCCCCGGGTAGGCGCATGCAGCCTTCGATCCGGGGATTCCCGAATGGGACTTCCCATCGCAGAGTTAATGCTCTGCGATGCTCCCAAGTAGGGAGTGGAAACCCCCCGAACGGAAACATCTTATTAGGGGGAGGAAGAGAAACCAACAGGGATCCCCTAAGTAGCGGCGAGCGAAAGGGGGAGAGTCTAAACTGAACCTTATGGGGAAACCCATGGGGGATGTAGCGTAGTGGGCCCGGTCGCCTCCTCCTTGGCGAAGCTGAAGTGGCCTGGAATGGTCCGCCGTAGAGGGTGAAAGCCCCGTAGGCGTAAGCCGAGTGGAGCTGGACCGGTGTCCCGGAGTACCATACCCCGGTTTGGGTATGGGAAACTGGGAGCCATC
>JAGTRG010000047.1:601-10225 GCA_018396435.1 Candidatus Bathyarchaeota archaeon | reverse complement strand
GCTTGGACCTAAAGACAGAGTGATAGATGAGGGGGTAGTTAAAGTATATGTTGACGGCTCAAGGGAGATAAGGGCGATGTGGAGAAGGGATTACACTAGACTTTTATTTGCCTTAATTCTCATAGGAATATGCCTCATCGCAAGCATTATGCTTCTAATGTGGAAGACGAAAAGAAGCGTTTTTTCTTTATCGCTAAAGTCTAAAAAAGTTAAGTGATCTACTACATAACATTTTCATGATATCTAAAATCATTTTTTAAATTCCTTCCAAGATTTCGAATCTGCCTCTTCTACAAGCCCATTACAAGACTTCATAAAGGCTTTTCATTTCACCCTAACATCTTCCTGGCCATATCAAAGATCTCCAAGAGTTCTTAAACGCCTTTCCCCAGCGAAAAATAAGGATAATATTTTGATGTTTGCTATATTTAAGCATTCGATGGTTGAACATGCATGTTCCTGTTTTTGCTTCTAATTTTAGCCATGTCTTGGAGGTCTAGGGCTATGAATCCTCCGTTTCTGATTTTTTCTTTATCTTCTATTTTTTTGGCTATTATTCCTAGGATGCTTTCTTCCACATTTTGTATTTGCTTGGCTTTTATGTTAAGTTGGGATATCAGCTTCTTTGCTTCTTGATAGTTTAGTTCCGTCCATTTGGCTTCGACGGCTAGGGCTTTTCCACCTCTTAGTCCTACTATGTCTATCTCTGTTTCTTTCCACCACCATTTTCCGATCTTGCTAACTTGTAAAGGGAGGAGGTTTCTCTTCGCCATCTCGGTTAAGATCTCAGCGCATATGTCCTCGAAGACGAGTCCCAGGTGTGCATTAAACTCCTCTTTGATGCTTTGCCAAACGTTTTTCTCCAATCCCAGCTCAAGCTGCCTCCTATTCGGTCTGACGAAGCCAAACCAGAAGCTGAAGAACGGGTCTCTTATCCTGTAAATTCCCCTCTTTGCTTCACGCTCAGTGACGGGTGTGACCCGTTCGATTAAATCGAGAATTTCTAGCGTCTTTAGGTAGGTTGTGGTGTTCTCCCGGCTTAGCCCCACTACGTCGGCGATTTCGCTTACAGTGTTTTTGCCTCGGGCTATGGCTGACAGTATATCCATGTAGCGCTGCGGCATCCTGATCTCTTCCATAAGAAGCATTTCAGGCTCATCGTGCAACGGTGACCTTTTGCTTAAAATCTTCTCAACAATGTTGTCTTCCACACTTAGGTTCTCATCCACATGTTCCAGATACGCCGGGGTTCCGCCGAAGCACGCATAGATTGACACCAGTTCTTCAGGCGAATAATTTCTGAACCATTCGAAAAGATCAAGATACTTCAGAGGTTCAATTTTAAGGGTGAGCGTTCTTCTCCCATAGAGGGGTGCATCCCCCCTTAATGCTACCCTTCGTATAGCGCCAATCGAGGAGCCTGAAAGGATAAGGAGGCATCTACTTTTGGACAGCCTTTCATCCCAATACTTCTGCAGCATTGATATGGCGCCATTAACATTCGTCAGCCTCTGAAACTCATCAACCGCAATGACATCATTAGATTCAAATTTTTCGGCAAGATATTCCAAAAATGAAGCGAAGTCGCTAAACCTGAAGCCCTTAAAAAACTCGCCCTCCACAACGCTGGAGAACTCAGCTAAAATTGTCTTCTCTTCAGCGTTTGGAACATAAAAGTAGAGCCCACGCTTATCCTTCATGAATTCCTGAATAAGCCTGGTTTTCCCAACCCTCCTTCGACCGTAAAGAAGCACGATAGCGGCCTTACCCCTAGCGAGAAGCTGCTTAAGCGCCTGCATCTCATCATGCCTATTAACAAATTGTAGAATCATGATTGTAACAATCATGATTGTAACATTTAAGTTTTATGCCAACCTAATAGATAAAATTCTCTGAGATTTTAATCTCTCATAATGCCCTTTCAATTCTTTTGCTGTTGCACCTAACCTGTAGATGTGCACATAATAATATAAATATTGGCGGCTCTTATATCAAATGAATTTTTGCGGCATGACTGGCAATTTAACCGAGACTTCTGAATGAAACATGAAACCTATTTATCTCATCTAAATAAACTACGGCATTCTGCAAGAAATCTCTGATTTGCAGAACGGGAACTATCGGGGTTCTCTCATAAAATTTATGCTGAGATGGAGCTAGCGATAGAATTACTGGGATAAAGTACGCATATTCCCATCTCTCTATGCCAATCTTGTTTCGTATGCTTCCAGAAGCAGATGCTTCTGCCAGGGCCTTTGTTCTTTCAACTTGGCTTTTTGCAGATTTTATGCTTGCAGCTCCGCTCCACCCTCTATGCCAGTGTTTGCAGTCAGCCGAAATAATTATTGGTTTTTTTAATCCAAGTATGTCTATTTCCCATCTCTTTCTCATCCATGTGAAACGAAAGTTCTTCTTAACTTGAAACTCATTCGCCTCAAAAGATAATGTTAAGAATTTCTCAAATTCCTCCCAGTTTAAAAACCTCGAAGCTCTCTCGATGTCAGCGCCTAATTCAACTGCTCTGGCAGCCATTTTTAGGCGTTGTTCATCATCAACGGTTGCGGTGTCACCATTCAGCATTAGAAGACCCTCAACATGAAGTTTCCTAAGAACTTCATTGCTCAGATCTCTTGGGATTCTGGATTCTTTATGGATATACTCTATCTTAACATTATTAGTTTCCTTAGTTGCCCGAAGAATATGAATCAGGATTTCTCTTTCAATGATCATTTGTGAAGCGACTTCTCATAGAGTCTAGATAAAACGTTAATTTATTGTTTCTGTCGATGCTTTTGTATCCACTTTGACGAACCCGCTATTCTCTAATATGTCCGCGTCCGAGAACAAAATATTTGATGCTTGTCAAATGTTGTACGCTCATTGGTCCGCGCGCATGTAGCTTTTGTGTGCTTATTCCTATCTCGGCGCCAAGCCCGTACTGGTTTCCATCAGTGAATCTTGTTGAGGCGTTCCAATATACAGCTGCAGAGTCAACGTCTCTAATGAAGCGTAGAGCCTTATTAAAGTCCGATGTTAATATGGCGTCTGAGTGTTTTGTTCCATACTTGTTTATGTGCGCTACAGCTTCATCTAGTCCGCTCACAACCTTAACGCCTATTATCAAGTCTAAGTATTCGGTGTACCAATCCTCCTCGGTTGCGGATCTGACGTCTGGCACAATCTTACGTGTTTCCTCGCAGCCTCTAACTTCAACGCCGTGACTGCGTAGGGCGCCAATAACCCGTGGGAGAAATATTTGGGCTATATCCTTATGTACGAGAAGTTTCTCAGCTGCGTTACATGTTCCCGGCCTCTGACACTTGGCATTTATCACTATGTCTATTGCTCTGTCAAGGTCCGCATCGCTATCAACATATATATGGCAGTTTCCGGTTCCAGTTTCAATAACAGGCACTTTAGCGTTTTCAACTACGGCTTTTATCAATTCCGCTCCGCCTCTGGGTATTAAGGCATCAATATAGTCTCTCATCTTCATAAGTTGTAGAGCTGCACTTCTCTCAGTTACCGGTACGACTTGTATTGCGCCGTCGGGTACGCTGGATTTAGCAGCAGCCTCGCTTAAAATTCTACCAATAACAATATTAGAATTTATTGCATCTGACCCGCCTCTCAATATCACCGCGTTGCCGGATTTTAGGCAGATTCCAGCAGCGTCAGATGTTACATCTGGTCTAGACTCGTATATTACGGCGATGACGCCGAGCGGGACACGAATCTGACCGATTATCAGCCCGTTCGGCCTAATCCATGTTCTAACTATTTCTCCTATTGGATCCGGTAGCTCAGCGACTTCTCTTAGGCATTGGGCCATTTTCGCAATTCTAGACTTGTTTAGAATTAACCTGTCTATTAATGCTTCTTTAACACCTCTAGCTCTAGATGCCTCAACATCTTTTTTGTTGGCTTCAAGTATTTCATCCGCATTCTTTTCAAGCGCATCAGCCATGTTATAGAGGGCTCTATTTTTCACCTCAGTAGATAGTTTAGCCAGAATGTAAGATGCTTCCTTAGCTTTTTTACACATGCTGAGGATTAGCTCGCTCTCGCTCATTTCCTAATTCACCTCACCAACTATATGCATGAGCTTTCTAACAATAACTTCTTTGCGTCTAATGTAGCCTAAAACCTTTTTTATTTGCGTAGTTTTCAAACCTTTTATCAGATTTATTTCCTCGCTTGAATAATTAACTATTCCACGCGCAAATTCTTTATCGTCAGGTCCCATTATGCTAACCACATCGCCTATCTTGAATTGTCCAGAGATGGACTCTATGCCCGCTGCTAGCAAGCTTGCCCCTTTGAGAATCGCTTGCTTTGCGCCCTCATTAACTTTAATCTGGCCTTTTGCACCAGCACCGTAGGCTATCCACTTCTCTATGCCGGACATTTTGCCAGTAGGTTTAAAGTACGTTCCAACCCGCTTGCCTTCAAGTATATCTATCAGCACATTCTTTCTTCTGCTATTTGCTACTACGAGCGGTATACCACTTTGCATCGCTATTTCAGCAGCCTCTAGCTTAGTTTTCATCCCTCCCCTTCCTAAAGCGCTCTTTCCTTCAGCAATCTCTCTCAGCTCAGGTGTTATTTTCTCTACAATGGGAATCACTCGCGCCCCCTTCTTCCTAGATGGGTTCACATCGCAGAGCCCATCAATATTTGATAATATTATGACCAGATCTGCTTGGACAGCGTTGGCTATTAAAACAGATAATATGTCGTTGTCGCTGAAGTTTACTTTATACCTCCTCATAATGGGCATTATCTCATCAACCGATGTAACATCATTCTCGTTTATCACGGGTACAACTCCTAGGCTGAGCAACTTATCGAGAACATTACACGTGTGAATATATGAAATTCTATTGGCCAAATCCTCTTTAGTTAGAAGAACCTGCGCGATCTTCAAGCCATGCTGCTTAAAAAGATCACGGTAGTGCGCCATTAGAATCCCCTGTCCAACAGCGGCGCATGCCTGCTTAAAGACTATATCGTTTGGGTTAGGTTTGATGTCAAGCTCTGCAATGCCGGATGCTATCGCCCCGGATGTAACAAGGATTATTTGATAGCCCCTTTTGACAGCCTCAGCAATCTGATTAGTTAATTCACGCATTGCGTCAAGATCTAAATTTCCATCACTTTTGGTCAGGCTGCTTGTTCCTATTTTTACGACAATAAGCTTTCCTATCATAACTATTCAACAGTAATTTAAAAATGAAGAAACGATTTTTATTTCTTTTGCTTCCATTAATAAAAATAATTAAATCACAAGTAGGTCATAACTAGTTAAATTTAGCATTAGCATCTATAAAGCATCATCCCGTCTCTACATCTATGCGAACCTCTTGCAGATCCCCATTAATCATCCGATACGCTGCTACCTCATAGTTTATCGAGGAAATTATGAGCCATACTGTTTCAGGCCAGAGCTTCATGTATCTTATGTCCGTTTCTGACGGATAGGTGCTGGCTGAGTGCGAATGAAAGAAGCCTAAATGTTGTAAGCCCTCCATTTCGGCTTCAGAGAGCGCCTTTAGGAAGTCTTCCGGATCTATCTGAAATCTTACCGTGGATTCAAGCTTGTTTCTGAACACCACAACCTTTCTTATGTGCACTTCGCCGCCAGTTAATTCTCCAAAAAGTATACCGCACGCTTCAACTGGATAACTTTTACGCGTCTCTTCGATTATAAAGCGGATATGACCAATGCTCATTTTAACCCTGATGCCGACTCCCTCCCCTTAAAGAATTTTTGATTCTGAAATTCCGAGCCTATCAACTATCAATTTTGAGAATGATTTATAGGCTTCCTTCTCGTCCCTAGCGCCCTCAATCACGGTTATACCGCTCTTTAATATGCTGGTTGATCCCCCAAATTCATTGTCAAATGTTACGCCAAGTTCGGCCTTAACCTTGATTCCAAATCCGCCTTCGGCAATTATTGAGATGATCTCATCCATATTTAATCTTAAGTCTTCTTTAGGGATTATCCTGAAGACTTTTCCCCTCCCCCTACTGCGGGCTTCAGAGATAGCTTTTCTTGTTAGGGGCATGGGCGGCCTAAGGGGTTTTGAGCCGCATACGGGACAGTTTTCGGACTTTGAAATGTCTATCTCCTCAAAGGTTAAATCTCTAACATCGCAATGTAACAGCTTCTTTGCTAGAAGAGGCTCCTTGCCAAGCATGATCCTAATAGCCTCCGAGGTTTCTATCCCAGCTAGTATGCTCAATAGGGATGTGTGAACGCCGACGGATGCGCATGTTGGCAGAATCTCATCATTAAGATCCCCCTGAAAGCACTCCAGACAAAGCATTTAGACCGGTAATATGGTTGATATATTGCCAAATGTCATGAGGGCCGCAGCAAATATGTAGGGTACACTATTTTTCTGGCAAGCCCTATTTATGGCGTAGCGTGGGGTCATACGATCTAAACCGTCAACTATAACGTCCATGCCCTTAACGATGTCTTCAGCATTATCTGCATTTATCGAGATCGGCAGCGGCTCAACTTCTATGTGCGGATTTAGTTCCTTCAACCTCTTAGCTGCAACCTCAACTTTTGGGTAGCCGACAAAATTCGCTCCGTAAAGTATCTGCCTATGCAGATTCGAGAGCTCCACAATGTCCTGATCAACCAAACGTATATGTCCGACGCCCATAGCAGCTAGCTGCAAAGCTACAGGTGAGCCTAAGCCGCCCAGTCCAGCTATGCATACGCTTGAATTTGCAAGTTTTAGTTGTCCCCCATAACCTATTTCTGAAAGGGCTATTTGCCTTGAATAAAATTCAAGTTCACTCTCTGAAAGCTTGGTGACGTTAATGTTGCGCATTTCAGCATAAATCCTCCAATTAAAAAGGTTTGCATCTATAATCCCTAATGTTGTTATGTCCCTAAAAATTCTTTCTTTCCAGAGAATAGTCGGCTTAATAATTACCAGGTTATTGGAGCGTGAGACAAATAAATATATGAATGGTGTGGGAAAACAAATATTTTAGTGATGGGAAGTGCCCGACATATGCTTAATCTTTGAGGTTCATCAGCCTTTTAGATTGAACCGCAACTTCAATATTGAACTCATCATGCGTCAGAAAGTAAGTAATAAGGATCTTTTCGACATTTATTTTGATCATAAACTTAATAGGGAGATATTTAGAAGAGTATCTGAAAAGTGTTATTTTCCAGCAAGCAGAATCTTGCTGGAGCAAATAGACAAGTTTAAGGGAGAAAGAAAGCAGTTTAAGGTTTCTTTTAGTTTTTCAGGGGTTTTCCTGGAGCAATGTGAGATGTGGAACCCGGATCTTCTGGATTTGTTTAGGCAAATTATTAAAACAGGATGCGCTGAGATACTAGGCCAAACATATTATCATTCACTTTCAAGCCTGAATGCTTTAGATCGCTCAGAGTTTATTGAGCAGGTAGAAATGCATCGTCAAATGATCAAAGATTTATTCAGTTATACGCCAAAGGTGTTTGAGAACACTGAGTGTCTATATAACGATGAAGTTGCTAAGGTTGTTGAAAACATAGGTTTTGAGTCCATGGTGACTGAGGGCGCTGACAGAATTCTGGGCTGGAGGTCCCCAAACTTCGTCTATAAGGCTTATGGTTCGAAGATTAGGGTTCTTCTGCGAAATTATAGGCTTTCAGACGATATAGGCTTCCGTTTCGCATCAACCCGGTGGGATCAGTGGCCTCTAACGGCGGATAAGTACGCAGCTTGGCTTGCTCACACTTATGGGCAAATTATAGTGCTATTTATGGATTACGAAACATTCGGTGAGCATTACTGGGCTGAGAGCGGCATACTGGAGTTTTTAAGGTGGCTGCCCATAGAGGTACATAATTGGGAGAATCTTTCATGGTCGATGCCATCTGAGGCGATTCAAAAGCATGCGCCATGTGGGGAAATAAGCGTTCCGCCTGAGAAAACTGTTTCATGGGCTGATGTTGAACGTGACACAAGCGCTTGGTTAAGTAATCCGCATCAAAGTGCCGCTTTTAATATGATTAATGAGGTGGGATTACTTGTTAAGGAGCTGAATGATGCGGATCTCCTAAAAGTTTGGCGCTATCTGCAGGCAAGCGACCATTTCTATTATATGTACACTAGGGGCGGAGAATCGGGAATTGTTCACGACTCATTTAACCCTTATGACAGCCCAATGGAGGCATTCATAACATATATTGGCATCCTTTTGGATTTTGAGGCCAGATGTAAGTCTGAAACCTGTAAGCCATCCTTCAGATATAGGCGTTTATTGAGGCGGATGCCAGCTGATAGGAGCTTTAGATTCTTCTATATGTTTGCCTCCCCAACGAATCTTTCAGCGAGCAGCCTAGAGGAATTCTGCGAAGTTCTTAAAAAAGTAAGCGTTGAATCTATAGCCTTCCATATTGGCAGAGGGGACTTTGAAAGATGGATATCCAACGTAATAGGTGACGACCAGTTAGCCGCCAGAATAGCTGATCTGCCTAGAGTATGGAAGGATAAAGAAGAGCTGCGCAGTGCGCTAGTAGATCTGGTTGAGAAGAGAATAAAGGAATTGAGGGACTTAATTGAAACGGATGCGTATTCAAGTAGCACAAGTTCTCAACCATAATGCTCGCCGCATCCATCATGCTCATTTACGCTACATTGCTCTCTATTTCCCTAAGCCTCTTAATCTCTAGTTCTATTTCATCTCTTAAGGTTGTTTCATTGAACCATCTTTTGCATTCGACGCAGTAATGTGCATCCTCAGCATGTAAGGCGGGATCATCAAGGAATCTATGTCCGGCAGGGCATCTTAGGAGGAAAAGTTTTATCTGTTCATTAAGTTTTTGAAGTTCACTTGAGGTTATCCCTATATAACTTGTTATTTCAAAAATTGGGTATTTCTCTAAGTAGAGGATTTTAAGCGCATCGATTCTGGAAATTCCCTTATCTTGCATCTCCCTCAGCCTTTCCGCTATAGGTTTCCTCTCCAATTCCCTCACCTTGAGCTTGCTAAAATAATCCTTGTGTCTGTTCCTTGTACACCACTTATCTCTCTGATCTTAAATATTATTCTGCTTAGCTCATCAATGTTCTGTGCTGAAACTTTCGCTATAATGTCGATGTCGCCTGTGACTTCATATGCCTCCTTTACCCCTTCTATATTCATTATTTGTGAGGAGACCTTGGAGATGGCGTCGGATTCAACCCTAATAAATACAAAGGCCATCAGCATTTTATTTCCCCATTAAAAAGTTGCCATAAGTTAGCCATTAACCTTTCTATTTTTCCGATGTGAAATTTACGGCGAATATGGAAAACGTTAAATTTTTTATAATAGTTTTGGTATAGGGAGTTGAGCATGGAGATAGTCTTCTTCGTCTACGAGTTCCCTCCATATATCGTCGGTGGGCTTGGAACATACGCTGAGTATGTGACTAGAGAGTTTGTTAGAATGGGGCATGACGTAACTTTATTTGCAATGCATGCAAAGGATGCCCCGACAAGAGACATATATAAAGGTGTAGAGGTTCACCGCCCAATAGTTGAGAACATGAATGTAGGTTTGCTGCTGCCAATGTTTATACCTGGGGAGATACAGCATTGGTCTGAGGGCGGCAAAAAATAC
>JAGTRG010000047.1:0-591 GCA_018396435.1 Candidatus Bathyarchaeota archaeon | reverse complement strand
AACCATTCGTCTTCCACATACATAGTACGGAGCAGGGCAGGACTGGAGACGGTTCTGACACGATAAAGCGTCTTGAGAGGCTTGCAGCTGATTATGCGGAGAGGGTTATAACGGTGAGTTATGCTATGAGAGATCATCTAGCAAGCCTTGGTTATGATGAGAAGAAAATTCGGGTTGTCTATAATGGGATTGATGCCGAAAAGTATTCTCCGGACAAGGTTTCATATGAGGAGATTATGGATGTAAGAAAAAGCCTTGGAATAGGCGAGGATGAATACATGATACTTTTCGTAGGCAGGTTGACATGGGTTAAGGGTGCAGATACGCTTATACTTGCAATGCCGGAGATGCTGAGAAGAATCCCGAAGGCTAAACTTGTGATCGTAGGCCTGGGGGAGCAGGAGGATATGCTTAGAAATGAGGTTTCAAGGCTTAATCTTAAGGATAATGTTATTTTAAAGTATGAGTTTCTTCCCGAAGACCTTAGAATAAAATATTACGCCGCAGCAGACATATGCGTTTTCCCATCTAAGTATGAGCCTTTCGGTATTGTTTGTGCTGAGGCTATGAGTATGGGTAAGCCTGTTGTTG
>JAGTRG010000046.1:9900-10274 GCA_018396435.1 Candidatus Bathyarchaeota archaeon | reverse complement strand
ATAAAAAAGTTTTTCAACATCTTCTCCTTATTTTTGATCACGATTAATATAGCTCTAAGCCTATAGTCCATAAACCTATAAATTGAAGCGCCCGCTTTTCTTGAAGGAGAGGCAAATGGTTAAATGCACAATATGCGGCGTTAAGGAAGCCTCCTACGCCAGGCTTTATTCAGGGGAGAAGCTCTGCACCAAATGCTTCATTGAATCAATTGAATACAAGGTTAGAACAACGATAGCGAAGCATAAAATGTTTGAGTTTAATGATAGAATAGCGGTTGCCGTATCGGGCGGAAAGGACAGCGTGAGCCTGCTGCATATTTTAGCCACAAGAGCGGAAGGTTTGCCAAGAGCCTCCTGAAACACCATAATAGTCG
>JAGTRG010000046.1:0-9890 GCA_018396435.1 Candidatus Bathyarchaeota archaeon | reverse complement strand
ACTGCGGCGTACTGAGGAGAAAGGCGCTAAACATGGCCGCCAAGAGAATTGGAGCAACTAAAATTGCCACAGCGCATAACTTAGATGATGAAATACAAACATTCATGCTTAATATAGTACATGGTGATCCCATGAGGATTGCTAGGACAGGGCCCGCATATGATGAAGAAGAGCTGTGGTTTATCCCAAGGGTGAAGCCGCTCTGTGAAGTTCTAGAGAAAGAGATAACCCTATACGCATACCTCAAGGGCATAAGATTCCAAGAGTTCCCCTGCCCATATGCCAGCGCAGCCTTAAGAAACGACGTGCGAAACACATTGAACAGGCTTGAAGAGAAGCACCCGGGCATAAAACATACAATATATGGCTCCGCAGAGAAAATTCGAGAAGCAATCAAAGAGAGAAAGCCGAAAATCCATCTAAATCAATGCAAAGCCTGCGGTGAGCCAACAACAGGCGAAATATGCCAAGCATGCCAACTACTACAAAAAATAAAGGCGCATTAATTAGAAACTAAAAATGCTCAGCAACGCCGGAGCTTACGATGCCTAGGATTATAAAGTTCATGTAGCCGCTTATCAAAAAGCGCATTATTAAAACCTGAACATTAACTCTGGAACCGCCTACTTGTGATACAGAAGAATAACTTTCAAGGAGAAGAGCGGACGGCGGGCCACTAAAGCTCGACGCGCAGACTCCGCAGGCCCAAACCAGCCCACCGCTCATACCCGCACCCCTCTGAGCGCTGAACGCCCAAGCTTAGGTTGCTCCTTCGGGTGGACAGCATATTCGGCAATATTATGTTTCCAATTTTACTTCCTTTAAGTCCATCTCCCGGGCCTGGCTAGGTTCGCTTGGCAAACGCGGTTACACCCTCCCTACGGAGGATGCCCCGCGACCGCCAGCCCCAAAGGACAGGCACTCATCGCTTAGGGTTGGCCGGACCAGCGGCCTTACACGCCTCACTTTAGCTTTCGGCCCGTCGTATAGGGGGTTTACGGTCGAGACCGTGCGTCTCTCAGGGGACCCCTAGCTCCCCACCTAAGACCCGCCGTCCATTAGATTTTTAGTTTTTGAGATTAATAAACTATTTGCACCCATATATTGCCCTCAGTTTTAGGGTTTCATTGTCTTCATTAGTAATGGCATAAGTAATGTTCCCTTCTCTAAGATTCCTATGCTTCCCCTTAGGCATTCCTTTTCAGAAAATCTTTCAATCCCATCGCTTATCACTCCACCTCCCGATATTAGTAACGGAACAGGATCATCGCTGTGAGATTTGAGTTTACATGGTGTCGAGTGATCCGCCGTGACGCATATGACAGTTTCACTGAGGCTTATTTCAGGCAATATTCTTCCGAAGAATTGCTCATCTATTGTTTCGATCGTCCTGGTCTTGAGCATAAAGTCTCCATCGTGTCCAGGCTCATCCGGACCCTTAATATGGATATAGAAGCAATCAAAACTATCCAAAAGGCTGAGTAATCTTTCAGCCCTAATTATGCAGTCACGCTTCAGGTCTCCAGATGGAGGCGGAACCTCAGCGAGATGCATGCCAGCCAGCCTTGCAATTCCCCTCTCAACAGGCATATCGGCCAGGCAGACGAACCTAGCATTATAGTGCTCATTTATATTAAAGAATCTCGGCAATTTATCTCCAGCATCCCTTGTCAATATAATATTGGCCTTCAATTTGCCCTCTGCTTCACGCTTCATGTTAACATCATGCTGCTCCAAAATCTCGTGGCTCTTCATGATGAACTCGTTAACAAGCATGGCTGAAACCCTAGCGGCCTCAGTATCTTCGATGGGTTTGCATTCTTCAAGAACCATTTGAACATCGGTTTTGGCAACACCTAGGCCAGCAACCCTCTCATATGCTGGATCAGTGTTCGAAATCTTTCCAGATAATGATTTAACCTTGCTCCTTATGAGGAGAACACCCCTATGGCCCAGAGTATTCTTGAACTCAAATTCACTCGGATGAGATTCAAGTTTTACTTGGCAATTAACAGCCTCAGCGAGCTCGGAGGCTTCCCGCGTGGTTAGATCTCTCCCAGCTCTCCTATCGATGATACGCCCATCTTTGCCTAGAGTTGCAAAGTTGCATCTCAGCGCCAGATAACCATCCCGCATATCTAAGCCAGCGCCATATGCCTCAAGAGGCCCCCTGCCAACGTGATACTTATACGGGTCGTATCCTAGAATGGAGATTACAGCCACATCGCTCTCCGGCGCCATGCCCCTCCCAACAGTGTACATGAGCCCCAGCCTACCTTTACTTGCAAGAAAATCCATATTCGGGGTTTCAGCGAACTCTAAAGGCGTTTTCCCACCTAGCTCCTCAACAGGCAGATCGCCCATACCGTCTATAACCACATAGATCAATTTCATTTCAGCATCATCCCCTAATAGGCGCTTATTAAAAAGAGGAAATCACGTTAATAAAAACTTTTAAGGCTTAAACCGGATCTTTAAAGTGTTAAATATAAAAACTGTTTGGAGCGATCTAATCAGATGAGACTCAGAGTTAAACTCTTAGACTTGGAATCTGGGGGAAAATTTATAGCCGTCTTAAATCGTGAGGACGCTGAGGATCTGGGCGTTACAGGCTTAAGCCGCATTAAATTATCCCATAGGGGCAAGGAGGCCACCGCAATAGTTAATGTGGCTATAGAGAGCGTTGAAAGGGGCTGCATAGGCCTATACAACGAGGTTAAGAAATATATGGGTTTAAGAGATGGGGAAGAAATTGAGGTTGAGACAGCTCGCTTTCCGCTATCAGTATACTACATAAGGAACAAGCTGGGTGGAAGAAAACTTACGTATGAGGAAATATTTGAGATCGTCAAAGACGTTGTTAGCGGAAACCTAAGCGAGATTGAGATGGCGGCCTTCGTAACTGCCCTCCACGCCTTCGGCTTAGACCTAGATGAGGCAACAAGCCTCTCATTAGCCATGGTTGAAACTGGGAATAAACTTGAGATTGGGAAGCCCTTAATAGTTGATAAGCATTCCATAGGCGGCGTTCCAGGAGATAAAACAACGCTTCTCGCTGTTCCAATAATAGCGGCATCAGGACTAACGATACCGAAGTCCTCCTCAAGATCCATTACGTCCGCTGCTGGAACAGCCGACAGGGCGGAGGTTCTGATGCCGGTAAGCCTAAACATTGAAGAGATGCGTGAGGTTGTTGAAAAGACAAACGGCTGCATAGTTTGGGGAGGCACATTGGATCTTGCTCCCGCTGACGACATGTTCATCAGAGTTGAACATCCGCTATCAATAGATCCGCTTCTTCTACCCTCAATAATGAGCAAAAAGAAGGCTGTTGGCGCAAATCTTCTGGTAATCGACATACCTACAGGCAGGGGGACAAAAATAAAGACCATCGGCGAAGCTGACCTTTTGGCTAAGGATTTCATTGAATTAGGCCGGCGTCTAGACATAAAAGTGCAGTGCGCCGTAACCTATGGCGAACAGCCGGTGGGCTACGCAATTGGACCGGCAATAGAGGCTTGGGAAGCCTTAAACACAATAATGGGTAAAAGCCAATCATACGACTTAATGGATAAAGCCGTAAATATAGCGGGCATACTTCTAGAGATGAGTGGAAAAAGCAGCGGTAAAGAAATAGCATTAGAAATATTAAACTCTGGTAAAGCTGAAAGCAAGCTCCGCGAGATAATAGGGGCTCAGGGTGGAGACCCAGACGTTAAGCCGGATGATATAGCCTTAGGCTCCGAGAGATTTACAATTAGGGCAGATAAGGATGGTGTAGTTTTATGGATAGATAACGCATCGCTCGTTGAGGCGGCTAGGCTCGCCGGAGCGCCGAAAGATAAGGGCGCAGGTGCTTTACTGCATAAGAAAATAGGTGACAAAGTGTCTAATGGCGACGCTTTAGTGACATTATTCGCTGAGAGAAGCACAAAATTGCAGAGGGCAATAGAGATTTTTGAGAATGTCCCAGTTATAGGCGTCGGAAACAGGATGGAGATGCTGATACATGAGATAAAGGAAAGACCGGTGGCGAAAAAGACATTTGTATTAGAGCGTTAAATGCTTAATAACATGCGAATTTATGAAACCTAAAAGATAAATAGATCTTCTCATTTTATGCTTCTGT
This sequence comes from Candidatus Bathyarchaeota archaeon, assembly GCA_018396435.1. Lineage (GTDB taxonomy): Archaea > Thermoproteota > Bathyarchaeia > Bathyarchaeales > DTEX01 > DTEX01. The sequence goes on along the minus strand of JAGTRG010000046.1, from coordinate 5,761 downwards.
TCAGGTTGAGCGGAAATGGAGGAGTTTTTTAAAACAGCCTTGGAGTTGATTGAGGCAAGCGAGAAACATGAAGTATACCGCGATGCTGAATGCATAAATCTCATAGCAAGCGAGGGGTTAAAGTCTCCAGCGGTTAAGGAGATGCTCCGCTTAACTATGGATCTAGAAAGCAGGTATGCTGAAGGCGAAAACGACCTGATGGGACACGTGAAGAGAAGATATTATCAAGGGCAGAAATACATCACAGTAATAGAGAACTGCGTCACAGATCTAATGAGGATGCTTTTTAGGTGCAGCTGGGTTGACATCCGCTTAGTCTCTGGAACGCATGCAAACCTAGCCGTCTTCAAAGGTTTATCCCTAACCACAAAAAGTAAGAAAATGGTGGTTACTCCTCTAAGCGCTGGAGCACACATATCACATGACTATACTGGTTTAGCTGGAATGGTTCTGGGACTTGAAAACATTGAGCATGCCTACAGCATCAGAGATATGAATATAGATCCAGATAAATCAGCCGAAATAATAAGGGCAGCTAAGCCGGGCATAGTTACGTTTGGAGGAAGCCTATTCCTGTTTCCGCACCCAGTTAAAGAGTTGAGAGATGTAGCCTATGAAGCTGGTGCATATATAGTTTATGATGCGGCGCATGTCTTAGGCTTAATAGCGGGCGGAGCCTTCCAAGACCCGCTTAGGGAGGGAGCTGACTTCATTACATCTTCAACGCATAAAACTTTCCCAGGTCCGCAAGGAGGAGTTATCCTAGCTGATTTGCGAGACGAACGTATAGAGAAAGCCATAAAGAATGTTCAATTCGCCGTATTCCCGCTCAGCACATCCAACACTCATCTTGGTAGGCTACCTGCAACGGGTATAGCCGCCCTAGAGCTTAAAATATACGGTGAAATGCTGGCTAAACAGACCATCAGTAATGCTCAAACCGCTGGACAATACCTCTATGAGAACGGCTTAAAGGTTCTCGGCGAAAACCAAGGCTTCACAATGTCTCATCAGTTAGCTGTTGATGTCCGCGATTATGGCGGCGGGAAAAGAGTCGCTGAGGAATTGGAGAAAGCGAACATAATATTGAACAGAAATCTATTGCCCTATGATGATCAGAATAATCGCGAAAAACCATCAGGGATAAGAATAGGATTCCAAGATGTGACAAGGAGAGGCTTCGCTAAAGACGACATAAAATATATTTGCGATTTAATGCTTGAAGTTATAAGGGGCAAGCGAAAACCCGATGAAGTTAGGGAAGACGTTATCGCTTTAAGGAGGGAACACGGCGAGATCAAATATGGGTTCCAAAGCCTGAAAGAGGCGATGGAGCACCTTCAGAGAAGCGTAAAGGGCATTTAGGTTTTTATAACCCTCGGGATAATCCCAGATCTAATGGCGTGATCAGCCAGCACAAATGCTAGGCATGACTCGACAACAGGTACAGCTCTTGGAACAACGCATGGATCATGCCTTCCAGCGAATTCAATATATTCCTCACTCATAGTTTCCAAATTAACTGTTCTCTGCCTCTTAGATATTGAGGGCGTTGGTTTAAACGCGACTCTAACAGTTATAGGCATGCCATTTGAGATACCGCCCAGAACCCCGCCAGATCTATTCGTCAGCGTGATAATTTTCCCATCTCTCACGGCGTACTGGTCATTGGCTTCAGATCCTCTCATCGAGGCGACTTGGAAGCCTGCTCCAAACTCAACGCCCTTAACAGCCGGAATATTGAATAACATTTTCGCCATATCCGAGTCGAGGGAGTCAAATATCGGCTCGCCTAAACCAGCCGGAACATTCAGCGCCAAAGCCTCAACTATACCTCCAACGCTGTCCCCCTCCCCAGAGGCCTTAAGTATCTCCTCAACCATTCTCTTAGCAACGTTTGGAACAGCGCAGCGGACTGGATTTGCGTATACATTTCGACGTATATCATCATAGGAAACTTCTTCCTCTAACCTGACGCTTCCGATCTGGACTGTATGGGCTAAAACCTCAATCCCTATGAGCCTAAGGATCTTCTTGGCAACAGCTCCAGCCATAACATAGGCAGCTGTAATTCTACCTGAAAATCTTCCCCCGCCCCTAGTATCACTATATCCGCCATATTTTACCTTTGCCGTGTAATCTGCATGTCCAGGTCGAGGTTTAATATTTACAATTTCATAGGGCGCCGAGTTAACATCTTTATTCCTAATAATCATGCATATCGGCGCGCCGGTCGTATAACCTTTATAAACACCTGAAATTATCTCAACCCTATCCTCCTCAAGTCGAGGGGTGCTTACCGCGGTTAAGCCAGGTTTCCTCCTATCTAGATCAGCCTGGACGTCCTCTTCTCTAAGCGGCAGTCCGGCTGGACACCCATCTATAACGGCGCCTATGCATGTCCCGTGGCTCTCCCCGAAACACATAAGGACAAATGCTTTACCTATCGAGTTACCGTTCAAAAGTTTCCGCCCCTAAAAGGTTTATGTCTCTGATAAAATTGGGATAGGACTTATTTATACATTCAGCGTTTCGAATAACTGTTTCACCGCTGGCTTTTAGGGCAGCAACAGCGCACGCCATGGCTATTCTATGATCCCAATGCGGGTATATTTCAGCTCCATGCAGTTCACCCCCACCGTAGATTTCCATAGCGTCACCAGCAACATTCATCTTCACGCCCATCTTTGATAGCTCGCTGAATAAGGCTTTAATCCTATCCGACTCCTTAAACCGAAGCCTCCCAATACCCCTAATAATTGATCTACCGATGGCAATAGATGCGAGCACAGCGCATACTGGAACTAAATCCGGATTATCTCTAATATCCACATCAAAACTTCTTAAATGTTCATCAGAACCCTCAACCTCAACAAAGTTTTCCCCAACATCAACATGAACTCCAATGCTCCGGAGCACATCAATTATTAGGCGATCGCCCTGAAGAGTATCCCTTAGAAGATTCTCAATTCTTATATGGGAGCCCGTTATTGCCGCGGCGGCAAGCAGAAAGGCCGCTGAAGAATAATCGCCCTCAATAAAGTGATCATAGGGCACATACTTCTGCCCCGAGGGCACGTGGAAAACGCTGAAATCCGTTTCTACCGAAACATTGTGTCTTCTAAGGGTGTCCAGCGTTACCTCAACGTAAGGTTTAGACTCCAGCGGCGTTGATAGAATTATAGTTGTGTCACGTTGGGCCATCGGCGTGGCGAAGAGAAGGCCTGAAACGAACTGTGAGCTAACATCGCCTCTCATATGGGCTTCCCCGCCTCTTATTCCGCCACCGAAGACGATTATTGGCGGATAGCCGTTCATGCACGCTGAATAGCATCTAACGCCGATCTGCTCTAAAGCACTTAGCAGCGGCCCCATCGGTCTCCTTCTTAAGCTCTCATCACCGGTTAAAATGGAGATGCCGTCGGCAAGAGCGCATATCGGCGTAATGAACCGTATCGTCGATCCGGAACCGCCACAATTTATCACATCAACAGGCGTTTCCGGTTTAGACGAACCGAGAATTCTAAATGTTCCATCAGCCATATCTTTTATCTCAGCGCCAAGCTTCAAGCAAGCATTAACCGTCGCTAGTGTATCATCGCAGATGAGCGCATTCCTCACCTCAGAGCAGCCTTCAGAGAGAGATGAGGCTATGATGGCCCTATGGGTATGAGCCTTTGAGGGTGGAGCTTTAACGCACCCGTAAAGGTTGACCCCGCCTTTAATTATTAAATCAGTCAACTTATGCGTCACCACACGCTGTATAATTTATAGAACATGCGCTTTCTCACGATTAATGCACGTCTCAATCACATCACCTTCATATTTGCCCCATACATCCCGCACGCGGTCAATGTTCTCCCTCGGAACGATCGATGCAACTGCGGGGCCCTTGCCTGATAAGCCCGCTGCCACAGCTCCCTCAGCTAGGGCGTCAAGCGCAATATTAATGTCATAACCTAGAGCCGCTGAATATAATAAACCATTAAGGGTCATGGCTGACCAGTAGTCGCCTTTAAGAGCCATTTTATGTAAGGCTTTAACCTCATCAGCTATTATTTTCATCCTGTTAACATCTGATTTTGATGTGTAAGCCTTCTTTGGCGGAACATGAATTAGAATAGCGTAGTCGCCTTCCGGCTGGAATCTTTTTAGGATTTTCCTCTCGTAATTGTCAGTTACAACTATATTCCCAAAATATGAGGCGCATGCATCGTCGAAGGCTCCGGTTACTGTTACTCCAGCCTCTATGGACGCGTCAACCCCAATATTAATCAAGGATAAGTCATCAACCTCCTCACCTAAGGCGGATATAGCTGCAAGCGTTATGGCATTGGCTGCGGCGCTGCTGCTCTTTAAACCGCGAGCTATCGGTATGTTAGATTGGGTTTCAACATAAGCTCCATGCTGATCCTCAAGATCGAAATGTTTTAAGACCCGCCTAACAACCTTATCAATCAATATGGGGCTCTCAGAAGGGTCGGAGAGTATCTTACCCTCAATATTTCCAGGCTCGCTGGTAAGTTTAACCCTTGCTTCAGTTTTTAAACCAACGCTTAATGCTGCACCTAATCCGCATGATATGGCGTTAATAATTGTGACCGCGCCGTAGGCGACGGATCTTCCGATCAAAAGGCCGCATCCTCCTCTACATTATTGGAAGCTGAACCCTTCAATTGTTTTATCCTCTTCAAAGCTGCATCCATCATTATCTCCACCGGAGCCTCCATCCCAGTCCATATTTTGAATGAAGCTTCCCCTTGATGGATCAGCATCGATAAACCATCAATTACTTTAGCACCCGCCAATCTTGCCTCCCTAAGAAGCCTTGTCTCAAGCGGCTCATAAACTAAATCAAAGACTACTAGATCTTTTCTAAGATAATCCTGTTTAACCGGCGTGTCATCACTCTTAGGTTTCATACCGACGGATGTAGCGTTAATTAATATATCAGCATCTTCAAGCTCTTTCTTTAAATACTCATCCGTAAGCGGCGCTGCTTTAATCCTTAATCCTTCGCCTAAAACCCTGCATAAAGCGTTTTTCAACTCCTTAGCCCTCTCAAAAGTTCTATTAAGTATTACAAGCTCCGATGCGATCTCAGCCAGCGTGAACGATACTGCCCTAGAAGATCCGCCTGCCCCCAGGATTACAACCTTTTTACCAGATGGGTCGGCATCAGCGCTTTTTAGAGCATTGAGAGCACCTAAGCCGTCTGTTGTGTAGCCAATAAGTCTTCCATCGCTATTCAGGATCGTATTTACGGATCCCACCCTGCTCGCCGTCTCATCTAAACCATCTAGGTATTTAATTATAGCAATTTTATGAGGCATGGTTACATTAAGTCCATGCATGTTAAGCGCTCTAATTCCGGAAACGGCATCTTTTAGGCGGTCCGCCCTAACATTGAATGCGACATAAACATAATCTAAGCTTAAATGTTTAAATGCAGCGTTTTGGATCATGGGGCTAAGCGAGTGCTCAACAGGATCCCCGATTAAAGCACATACCCTAGTTTTCCCAGAAATATTCATGGTTGAACACCAAGCCTCCTATAAATCTCCCTCAAATCCCCGATTGATATTTGTCCCGGAGCAGTTTCAAAGCCGCCTTCCAAGGATGCGTATGTGAAAGGTGCTCCGAAAAGCGGTGAGAGGATTCTTGACAGTAAACCATGTTCACCCATGGCGAAGCAAACAATCTTCATGCTTCCACTCATCTTATGAGTGAACAAAAGGCAGTTTATGCTGTCCGAGATGCT
>JAGTRG010000045.1 GCA_018396435.1 Candidatus Bathyarchaeota archaeon | reverse complement strand
TAAATGACTTCTCAAGCACCCCGCCAACTTTATCATATAGCTCATCAAGGGACATCCCGAGTTTTTGAGATGCGCTTCTAAGCAGGCTTTCCGCCTTCCTACTCCTCTTCCAAAGCATAACTTTCTCTCTTTTCTCGCGCTGTGTAACCCTTCTAAGCGAGAGATCTATTTGATTCTTCTCCGGATTAACCCTTAAAATCTTTAGTACAAGCTTCTCTCCTTCACGAATATGGTCACGGATGTTTCTTATCCAACCTGAGGAGATTTCCGATATGTGGAGGAAACCGTCTTTTCCATACTCATCTAGCGTAACATATGCGCCGTACTCTGTTATCTCATTAACGGTTGATATGACGAGTTCCCCAACCTCGGGCCACTCGTCGCTTTTGGATGTAGACATATTTCGCTATGCACCTACTCAAATATATTCACTATCTCGCCCTTAATGTTCGCTTTCCCACCGGTCGGTTCAGCCAGTATTGATCCGCAAATGTTACAGCGTACAATCGATGCTACACTGCTAAAGATCGCTTGCTCATTTCCGCAGTCTGGACACTTCACCTGGAGGAAGAGGCTTCTTGGTTTCGGTATATTTCTCTCCCAAATCTTCATTTCAACACCCCATTAAACGCTCTGTCACTCTATCGACATCTTCTTTAGACGTATGCCCTCTCTATGAATTACATGACCACAGTCCTTACACTTGAGTTTCAACGCTTGCTTTTTAGTTGTCTTCGCTTTACGTCTAAGTATCGGATATTTCTGCCCGCCATAGCCCTTCCTTTCACGCTCATGAGCGCGCTCACCTTTAGCAAGGGCTCTACGTCTGCCCTCCTTATATATGGAAACAGCGTGCACGGTATGCTTATTGCATTTTGGGCAATGCGTAACTATTTCTTTAGGCACATTCATTGAGATCACGCCGCACAATCATCATCCATTTTTGTAATAAAAGCAAATGGAAGTTTATTTAAATCTTTTGAGCGCCTCACCTTTAAGGTTTTCGACGCCGTGAAAGAGCGGGGGACCGTAGCCTTCTTCCCTAATGTAAGTGATGGCCTCCCCCCTCTTAGGCGCTATTTTTGATCCAATGTAGGCGGATAATATCGCTGTTACTGGAGAAATCAAATACATGAGTACATCAAATAATGTTGGTACGCCGTAATCCATATAGAGCGATGCCAGCGACTGATTGGCTGCATAAAGCGATCCTAGAATTATGCCAGCAACTATGGCGTCGGTGAAAAGATACGTAACCATTGAAACTATGGCGGCATCCCTCAGCCCCCTAGTTCCAGAGAAATATATGACGATTAAGGAGGCGATAAAAGATGGCACAAAGTATAATTGAACCTCAGCGAAAGATACGAGAGACGATATGGTCAGCGATAGGAAGGAGCCTAGTAAACCTAACGTTATAGGTCTCGCTATAGACTCTGAAGGAGCAATCTGCCTCTCCTCAATTTTTCTGACGGGAGATCCGCAATTAGGACAGAAAAGCGCGCCCTCAGGCAACTTAAAGCCGCATCTACTACAATTAGGCATCTGAGTCACCGTCCTCCCTTAAGAATGGGCATTAGCACTATAAAAACTTCATGTATAGCGATCAGCTTCAATCGATGTCTTTATATTCGTCTAACCATTTCCTCATACTGTTAATTGAAAGGCACGTGATTGTAGATGATGAAAGGTGAACTGCCCCGTCAGCCGGAGATAAACATTGGCACCATAGGGCACGTGGATCATGGCAAAACAACCCTGGTTGAGGCCCTTACTGGAGTTTGGGCGTCAAGACATAGCGAAGAATTAAAAAGGGGAATCACAATAAAGCTCGGATATGCTGACGCTGCGGTTTATAGATGCCCCGCATGCGAAAGCCCGCACAATTATTCAACAAGCGAAATATGTCCAAGATGCGGTTCCAAGGGGGAATTTGCCCGTGCACTCAGTTTTGTTGATTCACCAGGTCATGAAGCCCTGATGGCAACCATGCTTTCCGGCGCGGCGGTTATGGACGGGGTCATACTGGTCATAGCTGCCGATGAACCCTGCCCTCAGCCTCAAACTTGTGAGCATCTAGCCGCAATAGAAATTGTAGGCATTAATAAAATAGTTATAGCTCAAACAAAAATAGATCTGGTCGATAGGAAGCGTGCGCTTGAAAGCTACAAGGAGATAGTTGAGTTTACGAAGGGAACAATAGCGGAGGGGGCTCCAATAATCCCAGTGTCCCCGCTTCATTCAGTTAATATAGATCTACTGCTTTATGCCCTAGAGAAATATATTCCCACACCTCCCCGAGATCCCGCTAAGCCCCCGCGCATGTATGTGGTCAGATCGTTTGATGTTAATAAACCTGGAACGCCGATCGAGAATGTTGTTGGAGGCGTTATAGGAGGGTCAATACTGCAAGGGAAATTTAGGGTCAGCGATGAGATAGAGATACGCCCCGGGATCAGCCTATCAGGGGCTAGAGCCGCCTATGAACCCTTATTTACAAAGATAACTAGCCTTCATGCTGGGGGAAGGTATGTTGATGAGGCTATGTGCGGCGGCTTAGTTGGTGTAGGCACCCTCCTAGATCCATCATTAACAAAGGCTGATGGGCTGACTGGAAATACTGCGGGCAAACCCAATATGCTTCCGCCGACAAGATACGATTTAACCCTGGAGGTTCATCTTTTTGAACGCGTGATTGGGATGAGAGAACAGATCGAGGTCAAAAATGTAAGTTTGGGGGAATCATTCCTATTGGATGTTGGAACAGCAATAACCACTGGAACCGTTACGCATATTAAAAGCGAAAACGTTGGGATGAAACTTACGCGCCCAGTTTGCGCGGAGGAAAACTCAAGGATTGCAATAAGCCGGAGAATATCAGGGAGATGGCGGCTCATCGGCTATGGAATAGTGAAATGAGCAAAGTTGGATTAGCCGGGAAATCCAACGTCAATACCATTTTTGGGTAAAAGGGCGCTGCTATATATGCGCTCAAATTACTAATCTCTCTCCAACTTATGGCTGAAAATGATGTGGGCTTCGAAAATAAGTATGCTTTTAAATTTTCAAGTGTCTAATAATCCTTTTATGGAGGTTGCATAATGAAATGGGTGGAAATTTTATTCTAAGAATAACTAGGGAGGAATGGTTTAGGCAAGTTTTCACGGTGATGAAGTATTACCCGGGAATCATTAGGCGCTGGGAGCCAGGCGGCTTAATCTTTCTAGCCAGACGTACTGATAGAGGCGACTCATTCGTAGGATACGGTGTAATAAAGGAGTTTATCAAGAGAGAAAATCTCTCTGAACATGAAAGGAGAGAATGCGAAAAGATGGGCTGGAAGGGAGCGGTAGTATTCAATGAATTATATAGATTTGATCCGCCACTGCCAATTAAGGAGACAGCGCTAAGCGGCTTAAGAGCGAAGGGTAGATGCTGGCATGGATATCCGCTAACGGATGAGCAATCACGCTTAATACTTAATGTTGCTGAAGAGTTATGCATCATTCAAAAAGTAGGCTGAAGGCTTTAATAGATAAATGCCCCCTAAAAAATGAGTGACAGATAACGTATCTAAAAATTTTCATAATGCACCATTTCCCTAAGCGCCCTTTTATGAGGCGGGCTTGGCTTCTCAGCTGGATGACCCATAGGTATTATTGCAACGGGCCTTAAACCCCTCGGTATTTTCAGTATTCTTCTAACTTCATCCTCATAGAATGCGCCAACCCAGCATGCTCCTAAGTCAAGCGCGCATGTGGCCAGGAGTATATTCTCAATGGCCGCTGCAGTATCCTGTATGCAATATAGGTTTGCTCCTCGACTCCCATAGGTCCAGCTGGATCTAGCCTCATTTGCACAGACAACTATTACAACTGGCGCCTCCTCTATGAACGTCTGGTTTAGGGCGGCTTTAGCAATTTCCCTCTTAGTTTCAGGTTTTCTAATGATTATGAACTCCCATGGCTGGATATTTCCAGCTGAAGGAGCCCATCTGGCGGCTTCAAGGATCTTCTCAAGATCCTCGTTTGTGATATCCTCAGATGTGAAGGAACGTATGCTCCTTCTAGATTTGAAAAGATTAAATATGTCCAGTATCAGAACCTCCAAATATTGCTAATAATTTTTTCTTACTTGGAGGATATATGCATGTCGACTTGCTATATCTCCTCATGTTAGAAACCCTATTATTTATTCCTAATCCACTTAGGCTCTAGGATGGTGAGACATTGGCGAATGATTTTTCGGAGAGATGGGAGGGTGAAAGAGGCGGATTAAAGGGCGCGCTTCACCCAATTAAGCCCCTGAAAAATCAGATGAATAAGGCTATAATGGGTCTTGAGCGTCAAGCGAATAAGGTAAGCGGCTATATTGAGCATTATGTAAATCGTGAGGAAGAATTGATGGAGAGGCTTATAAGAGCCTACGAAGCACATGATGAAGCCAAAGCGAAACAGATCGCTGAGGAACTTGCTGAATTACGTAAACATAAACTCATGCTAATAAATTCCGAGTTATCTCTAACCATGGCTTTACTTAGGCTCCGCACAGTATACGAATTTGGGAATTTTATGTCTGTAGTGGGCTCAGCGAAAGAAACCGTGCAGAAAGTGCGTTCGGGGATTCTTAATTTAGCCCCTGATGTAAGTTCCGAACTGAACAAGGTTGAGGCTACACTTAATAATGTGATGCATGAGGCTGACCAAGATTTTAATTTAACCTTAAATTTTGATATGGGAGGTGAGGAGGCAGAGGAAATTTTAAGGGAGGCATCTATGCTTGTTAAGAGTGGGGTGAAAAGAAGGTTTCCGTTCTCTCCAGATGAGAAAAACAAATAAGGACTATGAACGGCATACTTTATATTGTCATTTCTATCTCACTTATGCTTCCTGCGTCAAGGCTATATACGTCTTCTATCTCGTAAACATTATCGTTCATGTCTGTTATAACAATTCTATTACCTATCTGCATAACGCTCATCCTTCCTCTAGTTTTAAATTTTCTCGGACCTTTATCGGTTAACACATTCCATAAGAATTCATCTCCGCTGGTCTCTATTTTTTCAATCTTCAGAATTTGCGGGATGAAGTAGATTTTATCTAAAAGCGCTCTTAGATTTCTAATCGACTCCTCATCCAGTTCCTTATAGTTCTTTATGATGCATAAATCTACGCCATAGGTATCCCTAAATATTATGAACTCCGGGTATGTTATTGGGAAAGGCTTCGCAGGTATAAGTCCAGAAAGAACTTTTCCCTCAACAACTATTTTGAGAGCATTATCGTGCTCATCAAATAGTACCCTCACTTTCTTCGGATCTAGAATATTAAGGCTCTTCAAGAAATCGGATAAAGGCATCCTTTTCACCTCTTAATGGCGCCTACCGCAATTGTTTCCTCCGCAAATTGAGCCCTATAAAGCTGACTGTATAACCCGCCGGATTTCATGAGTTCCTCATGGGTGCCAACTTCAATGATTTTGCCCTTATCCATAACGACTATTCTATCGGCATTCTGCAAGGTTGACAATCTATGCGCAATTATGATAGTTGTCCTTCCCTTAGCGAGGTTCTCCATTGCCTCCTGAATCTTTTTCTCAGTTAAAGTATCAACCGAAGAGGTTGCCTCATCAAGTATCAATATTTTAGGCTCAGTTAATATGGTCCTCGCTATTGCAACACGCTGTCTCTCACCGCCGGAAAGCCTCCATCCTCTATCACCAACATTCGTGTCGTAGGCTAAAGGCTGATTCATGGCGAATTCATGGACGTTCGCGGCTTTTCCAGCTGCAACTATCTCCTCCGGCGTTGCGTCCTGCTTACCATAAGCAATGTTGTAGGCTATTGAACCATAAAATAATGTGGGGTCCTGCAGAACTAGACCTGTTTGGGATCTTAAACATTTGAGTTTTATCTTTCTTATGTCAACACCATCAATGTATATGGCTCCCTCAGTTGGATCATAAAAGCGCAACAGCAGCTTAGTCAATGTTGTTTTCCCCGATCCGCTTGGTCCAACTATGCCTATTTTTTCCCCAGGCTTGATTTCAAGATTTATATTGCTCAATACTGGAACATAGGGGTTGTATCCGAAACTTACATTCTTGAATGTTATTGAGCCCTTAAAGGTGAATTCTACAGCATCTGGTGCATCTTTAATATCCGGCTCAATCTGCATTATTTCCAAAATCCTCTCGCTTGATGTGAGTGATGATTGTAGGGGTTCAAAGAGATTGCTTATTGTTTGTATGGGGCCATAGAACATGCCCATGTAGCTTACAAACGCTATAAGCGAACCAAAAGTTATCTGCTCCTCCAATACTTCGTGTCCACCAATCCACCAAACGATAGCTGTGCCAGTTGATATTGAGAAGCCTAGTAGCGGAAAGAACTTTATGTGAAGTAATGTAATTTTAAGGTTTGCTTTAACAAGATTACTCATTCTTTCAATAAGCCTTTTTAGCTCAAACTTCTCTTGAGTGAATGTTTTAACAACAATTATTCCTGGAATCGTGTCCCATAAGAGTGAACTTACATCAGCCCATCTGCGCCAAGCCTTATGATAAACTTTATGCGATCTTTTCCTGAACAGCGGGATGCCGACAACGATTATAGGTATTGGTAACAGCGCAAAAATAGCTAGGTTTAAATTCATCGAGAATATTATTACACCGATTCCTATTATCTGCAACGTGCTTGTGATCAGCGTTTGGGTCCCCCACGTTAAAAACCACTGAACCCGTCCAACATCATCCGTAACTCTTGTCATAACGCGCCCAGAAGTCATCCTATCATAGAAAGCGAGAGACAATACTTGCAGATGCTCATAAATTTTTACCCTCATGTTATAAATTATTCTCTGCCCAAGATAGGATAGGGTGTAGTTTTGAGCAGCGCCTAAACCCGCATTAAGCGCATAGACCGATATGAAGGCTATTACGATGTAGGTAAGCATGCTGATGTTTCTTTTAGCAAAAACATCGTCAAGGAGAATTTTCATAAGGTATGGCGGTGTTAAGTTTAGGGCTGTAATGGATAGCGAAAGTATCACAGCTAGAATTACATAGTGAATGTGGGGCTTTAAGAAACCTATCAGCCAAAGAAGAGCCTGGGTCTTTTTCACATCACTCTTCTTAACTAATAGTTCCTCTAGAACTCTCGAGTCTACGTTTTCAGGGTTCAATTCTTTTTTAGCGATTTTATCTATCATCTTAGACATGTTATAGAAACTATCTAGATGTTCACGGGAAAAGCGTATTGCGCTTCTAAATCCACAATAGGTCTCCAGAATTAGCTCAGAGTTACCGATGTAATCCTTAACGAACGCTGAGCGAACCTCGCTTAATGGAATCCGCTCGATACTTTTTGTCATCGGGTTTAAGATTATAATTTCATCCCTAGTTAAGATAAGCCATCTTTCACCGAAATTTCCATTTTCATCAATATCGCTTGAAACATAATGGATGATTTCTTCCTCATTGAGGAGCGATTTTATTGAATTCATCCTGTTTAAAGTCCATTTTTCATCCGTCAATTGCTGTATTTTCCTCCTCTAGGAGGAGCTTTACTTTTGATGAATAATAAATCATAGTAATAAGTCTTCTCATTAATTAAACAGTATTCTAATTACTGGTTTAATCTTTATAGCCCAATCTTAACTCTGCTTTTAAACTAGGTCTCTTTGTAAATTAGGCCGCAAGTTTAAAAGTGACATCGCTAAGTCTTTTTCTAGAGAGAGAAACTAATGTGAAGGTGCGGGGAATCAAGCGTGAAATATCGTGTTTTAGGAAGAACGGGTTTGATGGTCTCTGAATTAGGTCTCGGTGGACATGAATACAGGCGGCCTCTTCCAACAACACTTTCTAAATGGGGAGAGATAGACATGGAGACGTTTGTGGCAACGCAGCCTATGAGAAACGAAATTGTTAAAAGGGCTATAGGGGCTGGAATAAACTACTTTGATGTAACACATATGGAGGAAGTTATGTCGCTGGGTAACGCCCTAAAATCCCTCGGAATTGAAAGAGAGAAGATTTACATTGCCGCTATGATAGTTTTTCCATTCAGAAAGATGGGGGAAAACCCCCGATCTAAATGGGCTGATATTATCAAAGGCGAGATGGAGAGAATCCTAAATACTCTGCATGCAAAATACATTGATGTTTTCAATCTACATTTTCCAGAGAATAATTACTCAAGGGAAAAATTCAGCGTCTTCATGAGCGTTGTTGCGGAGGCGAGGGAGGAAGGTAAAGTGAGATGGGTAGGTGCCTCAAGCCATGAGCCTCGATTTTTAGCTGAGCTCATAAGAAGACATGACTGTTTCGATGTAATAATGGTGAGATATAACTATTATCTTCAGGAGGCTAAAGACGTTCTTTTCCCGCTTTGTAGGATGATGGAAATCGGCGTGGTTACCATGAAACCCTTTTGCTGGCCCTACTATGGGATACCGTTCATAAAGTTCGGGCCTGTTGAGGGAGAGGAGGGAAGCCCATATGCGCCAGCCCAGCTATGCCTAAAATGGATTCTTAAGGCTCCAGAGGTCTCAACGGTTGTTCCATCAATGAACAGTCTAAATGAGCTGGAGGAGAATTTAGATGCAATATCAAAGGAGGGAAAGATTGATGAGAAAATATTATGCAAATACTTGAAGGCGGCTACTGGGCCGGAGGCAAAGGAAAAACTTAAGAAAATGATGAGCGACCCAAACATTGATATAAGGTTCTTCGCTGAGAGAGTCTTATCTGAGATGGAAGCAAGCTAATTTCTGTAAAAAGAAGGTTGAAGATTACTTATCAACGCACCATTATGCTATACCTTAAAGGTTAAAAGGACATACGCTTAGCCTCAAGAGCCTAGATGAGAAACTTCTCGAAGCGGCAATTTACAAACTTTTCACTGCTATGAAAACTCTTATATTTTTTAGCCGCTTATTGCTAGGCTTGGTGTCCGCTTTGGAGAGATTAAAGGTTGGTTTTATAGGCTGTGGTGGAATAGCCTCGACTCATGCTGAGAGACTTAGAGGCATGAAGGAGGTGCATATGGTGGCATTCGCTGATGCGGCTGAAGATAGGGCGAAACTATTCTCCTCCGAGTATGGTGGAAGACACTATAAAGACTGGCGTGACATGCTGGACAAAGAGAGCCTGGACATTGTTTATATTTGTCTACCGCCATTCGCTCACACAGATGAAGTTATGGTGGCAGTGGAGAAGGGCATACACATATTTATTGAGAAACCAATCGCCCTAGACATGGGACTTGCGAAGCAGATGGTGAAAGCCGTGGAGAAAAGCGGGGTTAAGAGTCAAGTTGGCTATAATTGCAGGTTCGGATACGCTGTTGAAGAAACTAAAAGGCTTATGCAAAACGGTGAAGCCGGTGATGCTGGGCTTTTTCTAGGATTATATTGGTGCCATTTTATGAGGTGGGACTGGTGGAAGGATAGGAGTAAGAGCGGTGGGCAGGTTGTTGAGCAGTCCACGCATGTCTATGACATTGCGCGATACCTCTGCGGCGAAGTTGATGTGGTCTATGGTCAGATGAACCGGAAATTCTGGAATGATTCGCCAGACATAACAATAGAGGATTTGAGCAGCGCAACCTTCAAATTTAAGTCCGGCGCCCTCGGCGCCATAACAGCGACTCTCTGGGGTGCTTATGGACAATGGTGGCTTAGATGGCATTTAGTGGCAAAAAATTATACTATTGAATCTAGAGACACCAACACTCTAACATTATATTCGACAAGTCCCCCCCAAAAGACCGTAACCGTCTATGAGGAAAGAGACACATATCTTCTTGAGGCAAAAGATTTAGTTAAGGCAATCCTGGAAGATAGGAACCCTAGAACGCCTATAGAGGAGGGGGCGAAAACCTTGGAGTTCACTTTGGCAGCGGTTAAATCCATGGAGACAGGAAAACCAGCCGCTTTACCGCTAGGCTAAAAATGTTTTCGGCAAGGATGTGAGAGATTGAAGCGTGGGGTTAACGCGTGGATTTATCCCTCAAGTTTCAAGGTTGAGAATGTGCTGCAAGTTTCGAGGAACATCGGATTTGATGGCGTAGAACTTAACCTGGATGAAGAGATGCTGAAGATTGACAAGAGGGAAAGAGGCGAAATAGCTGATTTGGCTAAATCTTTCGGTTTAGAGTTGCCAAGCCTCTGCACTGGATTATTCTGGAAATACAATCTTGCAAGTCCAGACGTGAATATAAGGAGAAAAGGCGTAGAATTGATAAAGCAGGGATGCAGTTTCGCCGCGGATATAGACGCCTCAATCTTTCTGGTGGTTCCAGGAGTTGCAACCCCGGAAATCTCCTATCAAGACATGTGGAAGCTTTCCAAAGAGAGCATTTTAGAGGCTGCTGAGATGGCTGAAGATTACGGCGTAATAATAGGCGTCGAAAACGTGTGGAAT
>JAGTRG010000044.1 GCA_018396435.1 Candidatus Bathyarchaeota archaeon | reverse complement strand
TAGCATGAGGAGAAAAATCCAGCAAGAAGATTTGGAGAGGCTGTTCCCAAGGGGGATAACTGATACTTTTGCCATAGAACTATATGACTTTTATAATTCAATAATTAACGGGAGGAAACCTGAGGTAGATGGGATGGAAGCCTACAAAGACATGGCCATACCTCTAGGCTTCTACGAGTCAGCCATGCTAAATAAGCCTATTAAAGTTAAAGATGTCGAGGAACTCCGCGTTGAGGAATATCAGAAGGAGATAAACGAAAAGCTCCTTCTCGTTTGATGGAGGATTTATCTCTATGAAATTGAAGATTAGCAGAGAGACTTACTGGGATAGGGTTTATGGTTGCTGGTTGGGTAAAAATGCTGGCGGAACGCTCGGTGGACCATTAGAGAGAATCTATGGGCAGGATGAGATGTTTGATGTCTGGTGGTATCCAAAGCTCGTCGAGGGCGGCATACCAAACGATGATTTAGAAATACAGCTTGTTTGGCTTCAAGCGCTCAGAGATAGGGGTATCGATCTGACAGCGCGCGACCTGGCCGACTACTGGCTTGACTGCATACTATATAATCCAGACGAATACGGGCTTCATAAAACAAATTTAAGGAAAGGTCTCCAGCCGCCGGTTTCCGGCTGGTATAATAACTGGTTTAAAGACTGCATGGGCAGCCCAATAAGATCTGAGATCTGGGCATGCATATCTCCCGGCGCCCCAAATGTTGCCGCTAAATATGCCCATCAAGATGCAATATGCGACCATGCTGGAGGCGAGTCGGTTTATGGCGAGATATTCAATGCTGTCCTTGAGTCCGCAGCTTTCGTTATAAGCGATAGGGTTAAACTTGTGAAGTTAGGCTTAACAGCGATACCGGAGAATTCTGCAACCGCTAGAGCTATTAAAATCGCATTGGAAGCCTACTTGAAGGGGTTAGATTGGAGAGAGGCCCGTGAGCGCGTTAAAGGATCCGTTTACAGTCCGATTGCCCAGTACTCCCCGATAAATCTAGGTTTCCAAACAATCGGTTTACTTTATGGAGAAAATTTTGGGGACGCTATCTGTAAGGCTGTGAATTGCGGATGGGACACAGACTGCACGGGTGCGACGGTTGGAGCAATATGGGGAATAATATATGGCAGAAAAAATCTTCCTGAAAAATGGATTAAACCCCTAGGCAACACCATAGCTGTAAGCGATGGGATAAAGAATATACATATACCAGCAACCATCGATGAGTTAACAAGCGAAGTATGTGCAATAGGCGAGAGGGTCCTAAAGCGCTTTAACGCTCAAATTGAGGTCTCGGATAATGACGATTTTAGGGATGCGGAGACAATCCTAAAATCTCCAATTAATGATATAAAATCTCTTTGGAGTATGCCGCCGAATAAGGTTGATTTCAACCTAACAAGCATAAAGGTCTCCGCGATTTACTTAGATGGACCAGCTGTTCTTCCAGATGAACCTAACAGATTCATCGTTTCCATCGAAAATATGTGCCTAACACCAGTTTCCGGCATACTGAGAATTTCTGCCCCCTCAGGTTGGATGTTTGAACCAGCAGTTCCATATCAGATAAATTTAAATGCTGGGGAGAAGGCTAACTTTGGATTCTCAGTCACGGCGTCGGTGAAAAACATAAATGCTTCAAATGAATGCTTAATTAAGATGTTGCTGAATGGTAGACCCCGCCTTATTGGCGTTCCCATAGTATTTGTTGGAAGCTTCCGATGGCTGGTTTCCGAAGTTTTTCGTGAACCGCTCTCCTTAGACCTTTTCTTTCCGCCAGAAAAAGACCTAGGACTCTATTGGGTTGGTGAGGGATGGAAAATAGTTTCATGGCCTGAAAACTCCCTTAAAATTGAAGAGTTTTTTGATGAAAGTCCGGGAATAATATATTTGAGGCACTTCATTTATTCACCAAGCGAACGAAGAGTTATGATTGGTGTACCTAATAATGGCCGCATGAAGTTCTGGCTAAACGGCGAATTAATCCATGAGACTATTAAGCCCGTTCCTCTAAGGCCCAACTACGAAGGCGATGGATCAAATTATGCCGGGGCAAACCTTAAGAAAGGATGGAACCACCTAATGATTAAAATTATGCGTGAGAGTAGCCCTCTGGAGGCGCACTTCACAATTGCAAGTAGCGAATGGTATAGCGGAATGACCGATTTAATCCACTGGAGGTTTCCGTGGGAAAGTGAGTAGCACTTAAATTTCACCTTGCTAATGCCGAAAGCAAGCAAGTTTATAACCTCAATCTTTTAACGATTAATATTTGATGAATGACAAAATATGCAGAGAGATCGTCGAATATCTAATGAGCATCCCCAATCCTTCAGTGAGGGATGTTAGCTTAGCCAAGACCATGGTTGCTGAGAAGCATGGGTTAAGCATCATACCCTCAAACTCCGAACTTATACGATGTTTAAGGCCTGAGGAGAGGGCGAAGCTTCTTAGAGTTCTACGTCGGAAGGCTGTTAGGGTAATATCGGGGGTTACGATAATAGCTGTTATGGCTAAGCCATGGCCATGCCCACAGGGGGAGCCATGTGCCTACTGCCCGGGGGGTCCATCATACGGTGTTCCGCAGAGCTATACTGGGCGTGAGCCTGCTACAATGCGTGGATTACAGCATGGGTTTGACCCCTACAGCCAGGTTAGACATCGGATTGAGCAGCTTGAGGCTATAGGGCACACCGTTGATAAAGTTGAGTTAATAGTTATGGGTGGAACCTTCCCAGCTATGCCAGTGAGCTATCAGGAGAATTTTATTAAAGAATGTTTAGATGCTATCACAGGCGTAAGCTCCCGGTCGCTTGATGAAGCTAAGAGGAATGCTGAGGTTAGCAGCATCAGAAATGTTGGAATAACTGTTGAAACCCGGCCAGACTGGTGCAATAAAACCCATGTGGATGGAATACTGTCCCTAGGCGTAACACGGGTTGAAATAGGTGTGCAAAATATATATGATGACATATATAGCCTAGTAAACAGAGGACATACCGTTAAAGACGTTATTGAGGCCACGCAAATACTTAAGGATTCAGGTTTAAAGGTTGTTTACCACATGATGCCTGGGCTTCCAGGCTCAAATTTCAAGAGGGATCTCGAAGCTTTCAAAACCATCTTCTCAGATCCAAGGTTTAAGCCGGACATGCTTAAAATTTATCCGTGCTTGGTTATTAAGGGAACGAAAGTTTATGATTGGTGGGTTAAAGGTCTTTATAGTCCATACACAGCCGAAGAGGCTGCGGAGCTAATAGCTGAGGTGAAGAAAATTATCCCGGAATGGATTAGAATTATGCGCGTACAGAGGGATGTGCCAGCTTACCTTATTGAGGCTGGGGTTAAAAAAAGCAATCTGCGTGAAATAGTGCTGAAGAAGCTCAGGGATGAGGGTGCACGTTGCCGTTGTATAAGATGCCGTGAAGTTGGTCATAGATGGCTGAGGGACGGCATTAGTCCGGAGCCGGAGAATCTGCGGATTTTAGTGAGGCATTATGAGGCTTCTGGAGGTGAAGAATTCTTTATATCTACTGAAGATGCTTTAAATGATGTTTTAATCGGCTACTTAAGACTTAGAATTCCATCAAATATGGCTCATAGGCCCGAGATAGCTGATAAAAGGGTTTCAATAATCAGGGAGCTGCGGGTTTTAGGATTACTTGTTCCAGTCGGCAGACGTGCAAGTGATGAGTATCAACATAAGGGTTATGGAAAAACCCTCCTAGAGGAAGCCGAGAGGATAAGCGTTGAGCAGGGTTGCGATAAGATCCTTGTGACCAGCGCGCTTGGGACGAAACGGTATTATATGCGTTTCGGCTACACCTATGACGGCCCATACATGGGCAAAAATCTATGCCAGTGAATTAGAGCTCCCCAGATAAAAGGCATGTATATATTAAACCTGTGAAATGTTAATTGAGTGGTGTCTGGCGATGAAAGGCGCAGATAAGTTTGAGAAAATAAGCGAATTAGCTCGCAGACGCGGCTTCTTCTGGCCGTCCTATGAAATATATGGTGGCATAAGCGGCTTCATAAATTGGGGTCCACTGGGCGCAGTGATGAAGAGAAAGATCGAGGATAAGTTTAGAGATATATTTCTTCGCCGCCTAAACTTTTACGAAATTGAATCGCCAATAATTGCTCCTGAACGTGTATTCAAGGCCTCCGGACATGTGGATCATTTCAAGGAACCCCTTGTTGAATGTTTGAGATGTAGGAGAAAGTTTAGAGCTGACCATCTGCTCCAGGAGTTTGCAAATCTGAGTTCGCAGGAAACCGATAGAATGAGCCTTCGGGAAATTGCCGGCGAAATCGAGCAGCACAACATTAAATGCCCGGAATGTAATGGCGCCCTCTCAGAGCCAAAATACTTCCTAACGATGTTCCAGACAACTATCGGTCCCTACTCGGAGAGCGTTGGTTACGGACGTCCAGAAGCGGCTCAAGGAATCTTCGTTGAATTTAAACGTCTCTATGAGCAGATTAGGGAGCGCTTACCCATAGGCTTTGCTCAAATTGGGCATGCCCTTAGAAACGAGATTTCACCTAGGCAAGGGCCGATAAGACTTAGGGAGTTCACAATTATCGACTTAGAGTTCTTTTTTGATCCGGAGAAACCTCAATGTCCACTCTTAAATGAGGTTGCCGATGAGAGCTTAAGGCTTGTCCTTGCGGAGAACAGGCTTAAGGGCGATGAGAAACCGGTTGAATTAACAGTCAAGGAGATAGTGGCTCAAGGGCTCATTAAGGTTGAGTGGCATGTTTTCTTTATGGCTTTAGCTAAGCGGCTTGTCGCTGACTTAGGTATACCTGAAGATAAACAGCGGTTTATAGAGAAACATCCCTGGGAGAGAGCTCATTATTCAGCTCAGGGATTCGACCATGAAGTTTACCTTGATAGATGGGGCTGGGTTGAGGTTGCTGGTTTTAACTACAGGACAGACTATGACTTAAAAGGTCACATAATGGAAAGCGGGGTTGACATGAAGGTCTTTAAACCAGGCGAGAAAGAGATTATACGCGTAGAAATGCAAGTTAAACCTCTAATCGAAAGCATCAGCCAAACTTTTAAAGATAATGCTCTGAAAGTCGTGGAAGCACTACAAAATATTGATCCGAATGCTCTTGCAGAGGCCCTAGAGAAGCATGGTTTTTATGAAATAAATGATTTCAGAATAACATCTGAGCATGTGGAGGTTATTCAAAAAGAGTTTAGAGAAAAAGGTAGACATTTTATTCCACACGTGATAGAACCCAGTTTCGGATCAGACCGCTTGACTTACGCTGCTCTCGAGTACGCTTACACTATTAAGGATGATAGAGTTATTCTTAAACTGCCCAGAGATATCGCGCCGATACAGCTGGCTGTTCTCCCCCTAGTAAGCAGGGACGGATTGCCTGAGAAAGCTAAAGAAGTTTACAGAATCCTAATAGATGAAGGTTTCACCGTCGAATACGATGATTCCGGCTATATTGGCAGAAGATACGCGCGCTTTGATGAAATAGGAGTGCCGCTTTGCATAACGGTGGACTATCAAACCCTCAAAGATGATACGGTGACCATACGTGATAGGGATACGTGGAGGCAGATTAGGGCTGAAATAAAGGGGCTCCCATGGCTCTTACATAACTACTTCCGCTTTAAAGTAAATTTTGAGGATTTAGGTTTACCAGTCCAGAAATAACCTCACCTTCGCCTTATTAGTGTAGGTAGATTTTTAAAGCCTTTTTCTATTCTTTCTTTTAGATGATGATTAGTGAGATTTGAGGCTGAAGACCTTGGTGCTACCGGTTGAAGCTGAGCCGCGTGCTAAAAGGAGGGCTCTAAATCTATGTCAAGATCATCTCAGAAAAGTGTTAGAGGTGGCCCGTAAAACAATGCAGATGATTGATTCTTTTGTCGCCAACGATAGAGGCTCCGTCATGCGCTTATATGAAGAGATACAAAAGCTTAGCGACGAAGTTATGGATTCAAAGAGGGTTGTTACGCAGGAACTTGTTGAGATAGGCGCCATACTTTTTAACCGCGAAGACTTTTTAAGGTTTACTTACACAGCAAGCGAGATCGCCGAACTATATAAGGGCGTGTCCTTTAGGGTGCTAGCTATGATTGAGAGAAAATGGGATCTTCCGCAGTCCATTAAGAAAGGTATAGTTGAGCTCTCCGAAGCTGTTTTCAATGCTGTAATGAAACTTAGGGAGGCTGTGCTCACCTTAAGTTATGGTTCACCGCAAATATCTGAGAAAGCGAGGGACGTCGAGGTTGCTGAAAAGCAGGTTGATAATCTTTATCGAAGTCTAGAGATACTTCTTCTTGAGCAGAACATAAATCTATCAACAATGCTTCTTGCAAGAGACATAATTCAGCTTCTCGAAGACACTGCGGATAAAATTGAGGATGTTTCCGACGCTGTAAGAATTCTTGCGCTAGCAATATAATGCGTATGCGCTGAGGGCAGAATTATGACAAAAAAGAAAATTGAGGCGGAATTTATAGAGAATTTTATAGTGGTTTGGGATCCGAAAGAAGGATCAGAGCTCTACAGGATAGGTTTTTACGGAAAACCTCTAGGTATACCTAAACCTAAAGACCCAAACTTTAATGTCCCGCTAATACTCGATTTAATGGAGGGGCTATACCTGCTGGAGAAGGGTTTAATAAAAATAGTTGAGGGGCCTGAAAAAGCCAAAGTCAATCATAAAACTCTCAGAAGCAGGGCTAGAAAACTCTATGAAGAATTTGATCTTAAATATGCCGTATATAAAGATCTTAGGGAAAAAGGGCTTGTTGTAACCCCAGGCGTCAAGTTCGGATGCGACTTTGCGGTTTATAAGCAAGGTCCAGGCCTAGAGCATGCCCCATACATGGTTTCGGTGAGAAGTAAAGAGGATGAGATAACAGCTACTGAAATAGTTAAGGCCGGGAGGCTCGCAACAACAGTTAGAAAGAGATTCATAGTGGCTATTCCAGATCTAGAAAGAGACAAAATACGATACTTAATTTTTAAATGGTTTAAGGCCTAAAATCATTTTATTCTTCTTGAACCTCTTGAAAAGGGTTTTCATCGAATAGCCGCTTCATAATTCTCAAAGAAATCTGCCTTAAAGAAGTTTTTAGCGCATTTCCGCATAGCAAAATTTTCGGTTGATCAGGCGTTTTCCGTTTCCTCTTTAATTCTCCTTGTTTTTTCCGCTGTCTCAACGATTTTCATGTTTATCTGCACTATGTCTTCGGTTATAATGTTTCCCCGCACCGTTTTCCGTCTTCTTTCCCCCCTATTTCTAGGTTTAAAACCTACTCCGCCGCTTAATAGAATTTTTGTTTTCACTCCGCCGTGAATGTCAGGTCTCATTGGAAAACCATCCTTGTCACATCCGCCAGTTATCAGGAGTTTTGTTCCTGGCATGCCTATAATTGTTCCATCTAACACGTCGCCGATCTTTCTGCCTATTAGAGGAGCCACCCTACTGCCCTCAATCTCAATGGACTTAGAGATTCCGCCCATTGGGTTTGAAACTATTATCTTGAACTTCGCCATTCTCTGAAGCCTCCCTTAAAAGAGAGAACATTCTAAATATAAATTATTCGCAAACATTTATCTTATAGAATAAATCGTCTAGGTCAAAGATGCATCCGGCATATGTGACTAAGATAATTATTTTTCTCCTTCCCGCATCTTCTTTCACCGTGATTTCATTTATCTCATCATCTTCATAAATGTAGAACTTGTAAGTTTCAAGAAACTCCTTAAACGCCCTTGTCTCAGCGACGTAATCTCCCTTAGTAATGTTCGTATATTGAAATGTGTAGTGCTTTATTAAAGCAGCCTCTTTTATGGCGTCTAGGGGTTTAAAGCTTAAGTCTCCGCTGACATAAGTTAGATCAACGGGAAGCCAGCTCCACGGCGGAATATAAACCATCGCCCAGCCGTGCCAGCCCACTCGACTCTGCCTAATCATTAAGTGACCGCTCCAGTAAGTGAGGTTTCGACTATACTGCGGAATATATATGCAGCCAACTTGCAGATAAGCTGGTATACCGAGAGATCGGCAAAACGTGATTAGTAGGTTTGCTTGGTCATCACAGTCACCGGCCCGTTCATAAAGCGTTTCATTCGGGTATTTCGGTATCTCATACGATTTATATGCGATATTCAATTTTATCCATTTAATGAATTTTTCAAGAATGGACAGAACGTTTGTCTCGTTGCCAGCTATATCTAGCGCGGTCTCCTTAAGTATTAAGTCATTTGATTGCCATAGATCGGTTGGCTCGCAATAAGTTCTTCTTAAGTCTTCCGGTATTTCGTCTAAGACGCCTGATTTATCCTCAGATATTTCCGGTAGGGAGCGCTGTTTAAACGTAAACCTAAATGTGAGATTGTAGCCGATTCTCTCACCTGAACCTATTGAAGCCCTAGTGAAGTTTATTATGGCTATTTTGTTTCCGCTTGAATCATAATCGAGCTTTTCAATAGGGTGAGAGACGCTGATCAAATTAACTGTTTGCCAACTGTTATTCATGAAGAGGCTGATCGTCCTATCGTTTTCACTAAAATTCCATACTGCTTGTTCATCCCTATTTTCATAGACAACTTCAGATCTGAGGATGAAGATTTTTTCAGCCCCTTTATGTATTAACCGTGGGAAGCCAGCTGTTAAAAGAACAATAAGCAGAATTAGGATTAGCAAGTAATCTACAACCTTTCTCGCCACACGCTGTTCTTGAGGATTTTGATATGTAAGGGGGGACATTCTGCGATAAAGATCTCCAATTAAATATCCGTGAGTCTTAAATAATTATTTTTCCAGAAAATAAGTGGTGTTCGTGATGCAAATCGAAATTGGAGAAACCTTAATTGAGATCATTAAAGGCGATATCACTGATCTAGATGTGGATTGCATAGTTAATGCCGCTAATAGCATGTTAAAGATGGGCGGCGGAGTGGCTGGAGCAATCAGGAGGAAAGGCGGGTTAAAAATACAGGATGAATGCGATGATATAATCTCAAAAAGAGGTCCTATACCGGTAGGTGAAGCAGCTATAACAAGCGGTGGAAACCTGAAAGCAAAGTACGTCATACATGCAGTCGGCCCCATTTACGGCGAGGGGAACGAGAAGGAGAAACTTAAAAATGCAACATTAAATAGTTTGAAGCTTGCTGAGAGGCATAATATCTCCAGCATAGCTTTCCCGGCGATCTCAACAGGCTACTTCGGGTTGCCTAAAGATGAATGTGCAGAAACAATGATTCCGGCGGCGATTTCATACGTTAAAGAGGGAACAAAGCTGAAAAGAATAATCTTCTGCCTTTATGATGATGAAACATTCAACATATTTAAGGAGGTTCTCGAGGGATTGAAATTTTCACAGACCCTTTAAACAACTTAAACATGGGTGTTTAAATGGTTAAAGTCTGCGTTTCAGGAGCGATAAACTGGGATATAAATCTCTTTATTGATAGGTTCCCAGAAATAGGTGAGGAAATTCCGGTAAATAAGATCACCCGCGTCCCTGGTGGGAAAGCCGCTAACGTGGCGGTTGCATCAGCTAGGATTCTAGGTCCCAATGAGGTTGCCTTAATCGGCTGTTTAGGCAGAGATGATATAGCTAGGCAGCAAATTGAAATTTTAAGGGGCGAAGGCGTCATAGTATCTGGGATAAAACTTGATGATGAGTCTGAGTCCGGTCAAGCTTACATAGTAATAGATAGAAATGGGCGGAACGTTATTAATACGTTTTTCGGCGCTAATCTTAAGCTCACGCCAAGCGATCTTTATGCTCCACATATTTTTGGTTTAATCCGCAGCTCCTCAATCTTCGTTTTGATTGATCCGCCGCTTGAAACCATAGAATCTGCCTCAAAAATGGCTAGAAGCCTTAATAAGACTGTTATGTGGGATGCTGGCGTTAGAAGCACATTGGGATTGGAGAGGCTTAAGGAGGTTCTAAGCAATATTAACTATTTAGTCGTTAATGAGGTTGAGGTTAAAAACTTGACTGGGGAGCATAAGCCGGAGAAGGCTTGGGAAAGCCTTTCGGAAATAAATGGAGACTTACGCCTTATTGTTAAACTTGGCAGTAGAGGCTGCATGTTAATTGATCAGAGTAGAATCATTATGGTTCCAGGAGTAGACCTGAAAGAAATGGGGCTGAGTGTCGTTAACACAGTAGGCTGTGGAGATGCTTTTCTAGGAGTCTTCGCAGCGTATAAAGTCTTAGGGTTAAGCGACCTAGAGGCGTTGGAGATGGCTAACTTAGCTGGAGCCCTAAAGGCTACTAAAGCTGAAACTAGGGGAAGCCCGTCGAGGGAAAACCTTGAAAAATACATCGCATATAAGAAGGCTGGAATATTTATTAGAGGTGAATAGAGCCCTTCTTTCACAGTTGCTAATAGAGTTAAGCAAAAATCTCTTATTCGA
>JAGTRG010000043.1 GCA_018396435.1 Candidatus Bathyarchaeota archaeon | reverse complement strand
GGTGTCAAAAATGAAATTAAATGCTAAGCAGATTGCTTTGATAAGCGTTTTCTCCGCTCTACAGTTCGTTATTTCCAGATTACCAGGAATCCCCATAATGGGGGTAACGGAGGGTAAAATAGAACCACAACTTATTCTTATGCCTGCTATTGGCATGATCCTCGGGCCTTGGGTGGGAGGAATTGCAGCTTTCATCGGTAATTTTATTGCTTGGTTGATTCCTGACACAACTTTCTTCGGAATGCTGATGCTGCCAACCGTGCCTATAGGAACAATAGTTTGTGGCGCGCTTTCAAGGAGAAGCAGCAGATCAGATTGGAAAGTAGCGGCTCTAATATTAGCAGTTTTAAACTGCTTATGGTATCTCTCTCCACCAGGTCTTTTAGTGCCTTACTATCCTTTTCTCCATTTATCCGCTCTAGCACTTATTCTTGTATTCAAAGATAGAATATATGATTTTATAAGCGGAAACAATAAACGGAAATTTATCATCGGGGTGACAATTGCAAGTTTTAGCGGTGTGATGGCTAATCATATGATGGGTAACTTGATCTTTATCGGAGCTGTAAACTGGTTTATTCAACTTAAGGGCATAAAAGACGCCCTTGTCAGCCTTGGATTCTCTTGGCTTAAATCGGGTCTACCGAAAAATGATCCAACCGGTCTCGGAACAATTTTCTATATTTTCCTCCCGATCGCGGTTGTTGAGAGAATAATAATTACTGCGATTTCTTCTTTAATATGCGCTGGCATTTTTCATGCGCTGAAAAGAAGCGGCATTATAGAAATTTGACTTAAACCTTCAATAGCAAATATTTACTTAAATATCAACTTACTTATTTTTTATATAGAATTGCGGGGGCATCAAGTTGTCTGTTCGGATTTATCCTTATGTGATTTTTTTACCTAAAGGTAGTAAGCATGAGGTTTTAAGGGCTATATTCGGTTCCTCTGTCCCCGTTGATATTCTAAAGTTTGCTCTAAAGCGTGGTGTATCAGAGAAGATATATCAGAAAGATTTGATTGGAGTTTTGGGTTACTCGAATAAGACTGTTATAGAGCATTTGAAGGCTCTTACAGAATTAGGGATATTGGCTGAGCATATGGAGAAGACTGAGTTTTTGGGTCGCACTGTCTGGCTTAAGACTTATACGCTTACAGATTTGGGAAGATGGTTCGCACTGTTGCTAGTTGAAGAAGAAAATCTCCCCGTTGAAGATAAGATTGAGATTGCGCGTAACGTCTTTAGGTCATATGTAAGGTGGATGAGGGAGCTTACCGAGAAGATTGGGATTGAGAAGAAAGAATTAATAAAGATCTTTGAGGAAGAGATGAAATAAGAGACTAACATTTTTGTTTTTTAGGAGAGCGAGAGCAATAACCAGAATCAACATCAGAACTGCATTAGCGAAAATCATAATCAAAATGGGAAACCAAGGGCTTCTTTATTCTCCTTCTCCCTTTTCATCTGATATTATAATGATCTCTAAATGGTTATTAGCCCCCTCCCAGTAAAGCTTGTTAATGTGGATTAAAGTTTGTGCGGGTTTAAGGGGTAAAAGTTTAATTTTTAATTTGGTCTTAGAAATTATACTAATAGAACTGAGGGAAAATCATGGAGAAATTTGACGTTATTGTTGTGGGCGCTGGAACTGGAGGCTGCATGGCGGCTAAGACCTCCGCCAAGATGGGGCTATCAGTCTGCTTAGTGGACTGCAAAAGCGCCGAGTCAATAGGCGATAAAATCTGTGGAGACGCTATCGGTAAACATCACTTTGACAACTTAGGCCTCTCATATCCTAAGGGGGATGAACTTGAAAGAGTAATCGAGGGTATAAAGGTTTACTCGCCGGATGCTGAAACAATTTTTCGTTTAGTTGGCGAGGGATTGTATGGCTTCATAGTTAATAGACATGTCTTCGGCCAAAGACTGCTAAAGGAGGCCATTGATGCTGGAGCTACGCTGTTCGATTCAACGCAGGTCCTAGAGCCCATAATAGAAAATGGTTCCGTTAAGGGCATTACCGCCGTAAATAAAAAATCGAATTCTAAAATAAGGTTCGAGGGCAAGGTTATAGTTGACGCCAGCGGCTACGCAGCCGTATTAAGAAGGAAACTCCCACCGGAGATCGGAATAGATCCGGAAGTCGATAAGAAGGATGAGGTTATATGCTACAGGGAAATACGTGCCCTACGAGATGAAATTGAGGACCCTACTTTCTGCAGGATACATTTAGACTTAAATGTTGCTCCAGGAGGATATTACTGGATCTTTCCGAAAAAAGATGCATGCGTCAATGTAGGATTGGGAGTTGCCGCAGTAAATGTTTTCCCAAACCCGAAGAGCCAATTATACAAGTTTGTACTGGAAAAAGCAATGTTTAAAGGTTCAACCATTATAAACGGCGGTGGGGGGATGGTTCCAACAAGACGCCCACTAGATACTTTTGTCGGCAATGGCATAGTAGTTATAGGCGACGCAGCATGCCATGTGAACCCAATACATGGCGGCGGAATGGGCCCTTCAATGATGGCGGGTAAGATAGCCAGCGAGGTAATATCCGAAGCACTCATGAAAGGTGAACCGACAACAAACGCCCTCTGGCCAATAAATGTTCGATACATGAAAAGCTATGGTACCAAGCAGGCTGGATTGGACGTTTTCCGAATATTCCTGCAAAACCTAACCGATGAGGACATCAATTACGGAATGAGATATAAACTGATAAAAGAGGAGGACGTGCTTAAAGCTGGCTTAGAGGGAGATGTCCATCTAAACATAACTGACGCCACAAAGAGAATATTTAGGGGACTTGGAAAAATATCGTTCCTCAAGAAGCTCTATGATATGGCTAAGAAATCAAAGAAAGTTAGAAAAATATATGAAAACTATCCGAACTCGCCGGATCAGATGCCCTTATGGAAACTGAAGGTTCAAGAAATATTTGAAAACTAGAATATAGAAGCCTTAATTTTTGTTTTATCTAAATTTTTTAAAATAGGCGAAAATTTTTGGAAAATTAAAATGTCAAGTTAAATTTATACCCTAAAACCTAACCTCTCCCCTAATCCATTGCTACAGTTGTTATCCCTAAGAAAAAAATTGCTACTGTAGCAATTTATTGGTGTGTACTTTCTGCTTCTGCTTAGCCGCCTTAAGGACGCCGTAAAAAGGTTGTATAAATGGTTGAGTTGAATATGCCCCATTAAACATGGTTCTGATGCCGGCCGCATGGGAAAATGTGATTTCCACATAGTTGACGTGTTCCATAGAGGGGGCTTAAAATGGATACCGTTTTTCCAGAAAGATGTATCTTAGGCTGCTGTGTAAGCTTTTCAAAAATTCATTCGACTAAAAAAATCTTAAGAAATTTCAATTTGAATTTTGAGTTAAATTTATATAAGTGTAATATATATGGCAAATGGGGGAAACTAAAATGAAAAATGTGGCTATAACTAAACTTCAAGCCATCATTATCACTGTAATAGTGCTTATCGCAGCCATAGCTGGTGGTTACGCCATTTATGAGTATACTAGGCCTAAAATAGTTACCATAAATGTTGTTGCTATAGCACACGCGGCTCCGGGCATCCAAGCTCTAGCCCAAGATTTTATGAAGCAGTACCCTAACATTAAGATTGAAGTCTTGCTTTTCGATTGGGAAACAGGTAGGGATAGGCAGCTTCACGATATGGCTGTTAAAGCTGGCGAGTTTGACGTGTATATGTGGGACTGCATATATACAGGCGCATTCGCTCCTCATTTATACACCCTAGATGAGTTAAAGAGCAAGTATTCAGACGCTGAAATATTTAGAGATTACAATGATTTTATAAGATCTGTAGATGAAAGATATGCCCATTGGGAAGGAAAACGCATAGGATATGTGGTTTGCACCAATGTTATGGCAATGTTCTATAGGAAAGACCTGTTTGAAGACGCGACATTAAAGTCTAAATACAGAACTTGGATAAGTGCACACAAAGATGAGATTAAAGCCATAATTGAAGAATGCGGTTTAGATGTTAATAGGATACCTCAAGAACTTATAGTTCCTACGACTTTAGAGGAGCTTACGGCCGTAGCCAGATTCTTTACTAAAAAGTTTAATCCAGATTCGCCGACGGAGATAGGAAACACAATAATGGCTATGAGAACGCATACAATACATTGGGAGTACTGCTGGTTATTCGCTCAATGGAGAAGATCCTCCGATGGGCTGGAGAGATGCGGTCCGGTAACGCTCCCATGGGGCGACCTATTTACCTCAGGCGGTAGGCCAGCTTTCGACCCCGAAGTAACAGATATGGGCGTTAAAATCTTGAAACTTTTTAAGTACCTAACAGAGTATCAGACAAGCCCGATGGAAACAGAGTGGAGTCAATGCATGGAGCATTTTGGTCGTGGACGAGCTGCCATGTGGGCTGGATCATGGGCTTCCGTATTCATAGACTTTGTAGAGAAAGCCTCTGAGGAATATCCTGAAATAGCCGGTAAAGTTGGCGTGGCAAAATCTCCAGGAGTCGGCATAGATGGCACCTGGCAGGTTGGCGTAAGCAAATACTCTAAGAATCCGAAGGAAGCATGGCTATTCTGCCAGTACATGATGAGCGGAGATTCTATGGTAAAAGCTTGGCAGACAGCGTCATCCTTCCCAGTTAGAACTTCGGTGATACAGAGCCTATCAAGCCAATATCCCGTCTTCACAACTTTCCTCGAAGCTTTACAGGATCCAGGTACGAGAACATACGTGCCTGAGAACCCAGAGCTTGAAGATTCGATAGCAAAGTGGGTTACATCTTACATAGCAGGAGAAGTAAGCGCTGAAGAAGCCATTAACGGTCTCACTGCTGAGTGGAAACAGATACTTGGACTTACTTAGATTCTCAAATAATTCCTCTCTTTTTCTGTAAATACCTTGAAAAAGTTATTACTTATGCTGCTAGAGTTAGCCCCTTAACCAGGTATTTATGAACTATTATTGCGAAGACTATTACTGGCAAGGCGATCACTACTCCCGCTGCTGACATCGGCCCCCAGAGTACACCATACTCCTGAGCGAAATAGGCTGCGTAAACCGTAAGCGTCATGCCCTTTGTAGATTGGGTTATCAACAGCGGTATGAGAAATTCTGACCAAGAGAAGAGGAAAGCTATTGTTGCTGACGCTGCTAAGCCTGCGCCTGTTTGGGGAAGCACTATTCTGAAGAAGGCCTCTATCTCTGTGCAGCCATCTACAAGAGCTGCTTCATCCGTGTCTCTGGGAACATTTTTAATGGCGCCTATCATTAGCCACGTTGTAAGTGGAAGAGTTATCAAGGGGTAGATGAGTATTAATCCCCACACAGTATCATAGATTCCGAAAGTTTTAACGATCACAACCAATGGCAGCATTACGGCGACGGGTGGAATCATTCTTAAACTTAGTATCCATGTTGCAAGCCTAGTGCCGCCGAACCTATATCTCTGTATTGTGTAAGCGACCATTGCGCCTAGGAATGTTGTTAAGATTGAATTAATGGAAGATGAGGCAAGACTGTTAATCAAATAGGGCATTATAGATGGGAAATGTCCCCTAACCCCATATACCGCGCCAGTAGTGAGCTCCATATAATTTCTGAGGGTGGGGTTCTGCGGAAAGAAGTAGGGTGCGCCCCACTCTGCTATAGGCTTAAAGGAGACCCCGATCATCCACATAAATGGGCTCAAATATAATAAAACTATTGCAAAGGAAATGGCGGTTATAGCCGTAGTTAAAGTTCCCCTTTTCACAAGTATCATCCCCACAGTATTTCATCAATCTTCAGAATTCTCATTATTATTGTGGTCAGCGCTGTTGCAACCCCTAAGAGAACTATGGATAACAACGCAGTATAGCCATATGAAGGATGTAAACTCATGAGCGTAAAGCCAGTTTTGAAAATATAAAATGGATACGTGGTTGTGGTATTGCCCGGCCCGCCATAGGTTAACGAGTATACAGTATCAAATATCTTGAGGGAATCTATTATCCTAAGCATAAGGATCGTTACAAACGAGCTTTTACTCATAGGTAAAGTTATAAGCCTGAAAATTTTAAATCCCGAAGCCCCATCAATATATGCGGCCTCATAAATATCTTTCGGTATACTTTCAAATGCACTTACCATTGCAAGGGTTATGAAGGGAGTCCACTGCCACACATCTAATATAGCTAGGCATATAAGTGTATTAGAGGGGTTCCCAAACGGCATGCTGAGCCAAGCTTGCGGTTCTAACCCCATGGATTTTATTAACTCGTTCAAGGGACCATGCGAATAAAGAATTGTTTTCCAGTTTAGCCCTATTATGACTGAAGGAATCATCATGGGTATTAATATGAGTATTCTCAAAATTAGACTGCCACGAGTGTATCTAGACGTGAAAAGCACCGCTAAAAGGATTCCTAGAGCGATCTGAATTGGTACAGATATTGATAGAAGAATCAGCGTTCTTAGGAGACTCGACCAGCTTTCATCATCTAACATCAATATTCTAAAATTATCTAGGCCTACGAATTTTGGGTAGGGATCTCTAGCGGGATGGAATGAGAAGAACATCATGCCCCAAAGATAAACTGTCGGATAAATTACTAAAAGAATTAGAAATGCCACCGCCGGTAACGCTAGTAATATAATCGAGCGCCTTCAATTATACATCCTGTTTTAGGATGCGAATCTGCAGATTTAAATGTTTTGGCTAAAATAATGACGTTGTTAAACGTTGAAAACAGAGGCTCTAGGCGATCTTCTATTCATGTACGAAAAATCATTTCACAATCATTACTTAAGAAATTAGTTTAGGCATAATCAAGTTTATAAGCATGCAATTTAGTCTATTAAAGTAGAAGTGACGGCGAAAATGGCAAAGGTCGCCCTCAAAAACCTAACAAAACGTTTTGGCAACGTTATTGCCGTTAATAATCTAAGCCTAGGTGTTGAAGATAAAGAGTTTCTTGTTCTTTTAGGTCCATCTGGATGTGGAAAGACCACGACCCTAAGATGCATCGCCGGTTTAGATATCCCTGATGAGGGAGAAATATACATCGGGGATAAATTAGTCAATGATCTTGCGCCAAAAGATAGAAATATCGCCATGGTTTTTCAGAGCTACGCCTTATACCCGCATATGACAGTGTTCGATAACATAGCTTTCCCACTAAAGATGAGGAAACTTCCCAATGATGAAATAGAGAAAAGAGTTAAGAGAGTGGCTGAACTTCTAAGAATCCCACATGTTCTTAATAGGAAACCGGGGCAGCTGAGCGGTGGCGAAAGGCAACGGGTGGCTTTAGGTAGAGCAATTGTCAGAAACCCGGATGTCTTTTTAATGGATGAGCCGCTGAGCAACCTAGATGCTAAGCTAAGAATCTACATGAGGGCTGAACTGAAGAGATTGCAGAAGGAACTAGGGGTTACAACAGTATATGTCACGCATGATCAAGTTGAAGCCATGACCATGGCTGACAAAATTGCAATAATGAATCAAGGCGTACTACAGCAGGTTGGCACAGCCTTCGAAGTATTTAACAATCCAAGCAACCTTTTCGTCGCCGGATTTATTGGAAGCCCGCCGATGAATTTCATCAACTGCATACTCAAAGAGGAAGACGGCTCTTATTATTTAGACGCTGGAGCGTTCGCCCTATCAATTCCAATCTCTCTTGGCAAAATCATCAATGAGGAATCCTCAAGCTCAGAGGTAATTTTAGGCGTTAGACCCGAAGACATAATTATAGAGGAAAAGCCAGCGGCGAAGAACTCCATCAGAGCAGAGGTTTATGTGACTGAGCCTATGGGCTCTGAAATCGTTATAGATTTGAAAGTTGACGGTGAAATAATCAAAGTGAAGACCCTGAAAGAACTTAAACTGAACATTGGTGATAAAGTCTGGATGAGATTTGATGAGAATAAGATGCATGTATTTGACAGAAAGACGGAGAAAACGATCGTCTGATCTATTCAAATGATGAAAATGAAGAAATAGCCTTCATCCATTTCGAGGCTTTCTTGTACAAAAATATTCACAAAAGACTTAAATATTACTTTTGAGATCAATATTCTACATTCGGAAGGATGCTAAATGAAAAAAATACTGTTAAGTGAAGAAGAAGTCCCAAAACAATGGTACAATATACTGCCAGATCTTCCTAAACCCTTATCGCCGCCCATAAATCCTGCAACAAAGGAGCCTGTGAAGCCGGAGGATTTAATGGTGCTTTTCTCAAAGGAGTGCATAATTCAGGAGGTCAGCCAGGAGCGCTGGATAAATATACCTGATGAGGTGCGTGAGGCATATATGCTTTGGAGACCTACACCGCTTTACAGGGCCACCGGGCTTGAGAAGGCGCTTGGAACACCGGCCAAAATATACTATAAATATGAGGGGGTCAGCCCGCCGGGAAGCCACAAACCTAACACGGCGGTTGCTCAAGCGTACTACGCCATGAAGGATGGTGTTGAGCGGTTAACTACCGAAACTGGGGCTGGACAATGGGGATCAGCCCTCGCATTCGGCTGCATGGTCTTTGGGCTTAAAACAACAATCTACATGGTTAAGGTTAGCTATAATCAGAAGCCTTATAGGCGCATGCTGATGGAATTATGGGGAGCAGAGGTTTATCCAAGCCCAAGTACCAACACAGAAAGCGGAAGAAGAATACTTAAGGAGAACCCGGAGAACCCGGGAAGCCTTGGAATTGCAATAAGCGAGGCCATAGAAGACGCTGTGACGCATAAAAACGTGAAATATTCTCTTGGAAGCGTCCTTAACCATGTCCTGCTTCACCAGACGGTTGTTGGGCTGGAGGCAAAAAAACAGCTGAGACTCGTTGATGACTACCCAGATCTAGTGGTTGGTTGCATAGGTGGTGGAAGCAGCTTCTCCGGACTTTTCTGGCCATTCTACTATGATAAGGTTTCAGGAAGAGCGCCTAAAGATGTTCAGTTCTTAGCCGTCGAGCCTACAGCCTGTCCATCAATAACAAAGGGCTTTTACACATATGATCACGGTGACACTGCGCGTCTAACACCCATGTTGAAAATGTATACTCTTGGACATATGTTCATACCTGCGCCAATACATGCGGGTGGACTACGCTACCATGGGAAGGCGCCAACAATCTGCCTACTAAGTAAGGAGGGCATAGTTAAGACGATAGCATATAATCAGGTTGATGTCTTCAGCGCAGCAAACCAGTTTGTCAGAACCGAGGGAATTGTGCCAGCCCCTGAGCCGAGTCATGCGATAAAAGCCGTAATAGACGAAGCCCTAAAATGTAAGAGAACTGGTGAAGAGAAGACGATACTTTTCCTGCTCTGCGGACATGGACATTTCGA
The DNA here is from genome assembly GCA_018396435.1 of Candidatus Bathyarchaeota archaeon. Taxonomy (GTDB): domain Archaea; phylum Thermoproteota; class Bathyarchaeia; order Bathyarchaeales; family DTEX01; genus DTEX01. The sequence goes on along the minus strand of JAGTRG010000043.1, from coordinate 1,083 downwards.
CATGCAGGCTTTCGATGATTACCTTAATAAAAGGTTACCTTCATACGAGTATCCGGAGGAAAAGGTCAGGGAGGCGATGCGCAAACTTAAAGAGCTATATCCTTGGCTGGAGATAGAGCGCTAAGCACTAATGAAAGATCATTCTTAGAACTAGGAAATCTAAATCTTTTTAAATACCCATTTTTTAATTTCAATTCACTATCTTAAATCTCCGCTTGATAGGAAAGCGGAAATAATAAGGTTAAATAGGAAAAAGATTTTCTTAATTTCGGTGGCTGAAAATGATTAAGGTAATTGGTATTGTTGGAAGCCCAAGGGTTGGAGGCAATACCGAGATAATTGTTAATGAAGCCCTAAAGGCCGCTAAGGATGAGGGTGCTGAAACAGAGCTCATAAGATTATCTGATAAGGAGATTAAGCCTTGCGACGCATGCCTATCATGTAGGAAAACCGGGGAATGCAGAATAAAAGACGACTTTCAGGAGATTTTTGATAAAATGACTAAGGCTGACGGCATAATATTGGCTTCACCAGTCTACTTTGGCTCTGCAACACCGCAGATAATGGCATTAATTCATAGGGCAGGATACGTCTCAGGCGCTAAGGGAAGAATATTTGAGAATAAGGTTGGCGGACCAATTGTTATCGCTAGGAGGGCTGGACAAAACTTCACTTTCGCCCAGATGCTCTTCTTCTTTCTGCATCAGGGCATGATAGTTCCAGGCTCAACATACTGGAACATAGCCTTTGGAAGAGATAAGGGAGACGTGCTAAAAGATGAGGAGGGACTGGCAACCGCAAGAAACTTCGCTAGGAAGATGGTTTGGCTAATAAAAAAGATCAAAGGATTAGAATAAACCTTTTATTTTTCAACGCTCTTGTAAGGCTAGAGGTAAATATTAAATGCTATCAGAAGAAGACATTACCCAAACCTATATTGCACTTTCCTCGCATTTTGGTCAGCCTAAATCAGAAATCTTGCCGAAGATTCTAAGGAAGATTGTTACCATTGAAGAGGCTAAAATACTTCTACTATTACCATCCACTCCTGAAGAAATATCGAAGAAAACAAATATTCTGACT
>JAGTRG010000042.1 GCA_018396435.1 Candidatus Bathyarchaeota archaeon | reverse complement strand
AGACGCTACTTTTACGTTAACCCCTTAGCTGACAGAGGCAGACATAGGCGTCAAGAATGGTTCTATTGCGCATGCTGCCCACCGAACATAGCCCGCTTGATAGCATCTCTGCCCGGCTACTTCTACAGTACTTCAGATAATGGAATCTGGATTCACCTATATGCTGGAAGTGAAGCCCATGTGAAACTCGGCGATAATGAAGTGACTTTATTGCAGGAAACAAACTATCCATGGAATGGCGAAATTGATATCATGGTCAACCCTAAGAAGGAAGACGTATTTAGCATGTATATTCGTGTACCGGGTTGGTGCAGAGAAGCAAAAATCAGCGTTAATGAGGAGAAGTTGGAGGGCAAACTGCAGCCAGGAAGATACGTTGAGATTAATCGCTTATGGAGAAGCGGCGATAAAATTAATCTCTCGCTTGCAATGCCGATTGATAGGATTATCTCACATCCGCACGTCGCGGAGAATAATGGTAAAGTCGCCTTAAAACGGGGGCCAATCGTATACTGCCTTGAGGGAGCTGACAACCCAGGCTTCGACGTTTGGGATGTGGTTCTACCTGACGGCGCACCATTAAATGCTGAGTATGCGCCGGACATGTTAGGTGGAATTGTTACTATACGCGGCGAGGCCCTAGCAGCAGACTCTGAGAAGTTCGGTAGGAGATTATATGCGCCTAAAGCCGATGTTAAATATGAAATGCGAAGGGTAAAGTTCACGGCGATACCATACTATGCATGGGCGAACAGGGAAGAAGACCCGATGACTGTTTGGATAAAATCCATCTGAAAAATCCTTAAAGAAGACTCAAAGTGCTGAAACAAAAAATAATTAATGAAGGAAAAAGAGGACATCTGAGAGTTTAAAAACGGTTAGGTAAATGTTGCTTCAGAATTAACATGATGCGCTTATTAGCATGAATTATCTCAATCCAGAAGCTGTTTGCCGCAAATCCTTCAGTTGCCTTCATCAATAAGTTTTCTTATTCCCTCCTCAAGCGTCACCTTGGCTTTGAACCCCAGAATTTTCTCAGCCTTAGTTGTGTCTGCCAGCGTATAATATACATAGTTTTTAATTGGATTAGGCTTGTAGATCGGCTCAATATTTTTCCCCAAGTGCCTGTTGATCAACCCGACCACATCGTTGAAACTATGCGCTACCCCAGTTCCAACATTGAAGATTTCACATTCAAATTCCTTCTCCATCGCCAGCTTAAAAGCCTCGATGACGTCTGAAACATAAATGAAATCCCTTGTCTGGTTTCCATCTCCGAATATAACTGGGGGTTGATCCTTTTGCATCAACCATAAAAACTGTGAGACTATATTTGCATATTCACCCTTAAACTGCTCTTTCGGGCCGTAAACGCTGAAAAGCCTTAAACCAACAGACTTCACGCCGTAAAGAACATTGTATAGTTTTGCTAGGCGCTCAACTGCATATCTGCACTCAGTGTAATAGTCCGTCACGATCACGGGCATATCCTCCCTATATGGCACGGGGTTTCCATTGTAAATGCTGCTGGTGCTCGCATAAACAACCTTGCAATCATTTAATTTAGCATACTCAAAGATGGCGATAGCATCATTAACTGTTTTGCCCACTAGAGAGGGGTCACGCTTATACATCGGTGAAGAGGAAGGCATACCTAAATGGAAAACGGCGTCAGCATTAGGAACTAGGCTTACAATCTTCTCGTAAGTATCGCTGAAAAACCCTACGCTTAAACCCTCAAGATTCTTCACGCTGCCACTACTCAAATTATCAAAGACAACAACATCATGACCATCATGAACCAAACGCTCAACAAGATTACTCCCTATAAAGCCGCATCCGCCAGTCACCACAAACCTCACATCTTCAACCTCCATCTCTCGTTCCAATCTAGGCTAAATAATTATATGTTTCACACATAAAAATTTAGTAAAATATTCTACTCAACACCCAATAAGCGTTTCCAACACACCATTTTTGTTTCAACTCAACATTTTTAAGTCTTTCATTTCATTAAATATAAATATTTACTATTTAAAGCTGGGTGTAGAAGCGGCATGTCACGTGCCAATAGCGGTGAGAGATCTGTTCGACGCAAGAGCTTAAAGGTGCTGATTTACATAGTGATTTTATCCATAATCTTAGCAACATTAAATTTTCTTTTCGGATGGACCTCTAAGGAAATCATTCCAATATTTCTGCAACCCTATAGCGACATCATACTGCTTGTTAACCCGTACTTGTCGTATATTCAAGTAGCGCTTGTCGTTGTGCTAGGCGCGTTCATCATTAACTCTTTCAGCAACGCTGCATATACCTACATTTTAAGGTTAGCTGATCAGTCAGCCGCAGCCACGGTGAAAACCGTTGTTAGGGTAGTGGGCATAGCGATTCTACTTTCAGCTATTACTTCAATGCTCAGTGCAAACCCATCCGCAGCTATAACAATGGGCTCGTTCAGCGGACTCATCGTGGGCTTCGCAACCCAAACGGTCTTATCGCATTTTGTAGCCGGCATATTCATCCTAATAGTCCGCCCAGTAAAATTCGGCGATATCATCACTATAGCTGGGCAGGTCGGCGTCGTAAAAGAGATGAGAATTATGCACCTAGTTCTCGAAGCTCAGGATGGAGCAACTGAGATACTTATACCAAACGGAATGGTCTTCAGCCAAGTAATTTTAAGAAAGAAAATAACTGTTACACCGAAGCCGGTTGCGATAGAAATTTCAACAGATGGCATACCAAGAAGGGTGAACCTAGGTTCAAAAATAGCCTTTACTGGAAGGCTGACGGAGAAAAATGATGGGAAACCGGTTGCTGGAGCGATAATAAAGGTTATTGATGAGAGTGGACGAATTTTATCCTTCGATACTACAGGAAATGACGGCAAGTTCACGGCGACGTGGATCGTGGGCAAAACGAATCCTGAAAGCAACATCATCAAAGCTTACGTGAAATTCGACGGCGATAACGAACATCAGAAAGCTGAAAGCGAAACAATCATCATGGAAATATCTGAGGAAGAAGAATAAAAAAGAAAGGGGAGGAAATGACAGCCCGCTAGGGCGCCTTTAACTCTTACTTTTTCAACAGCAGCCTTAAGAACTCCCTCATAAACGCCGGCAGATCCGGCCAAGCTCTGCTTGTAACCAAGTTCCCATCGACAACAACCTCTTGATCAACATACTCAGCTCCGGCTTGCTTCAGATCCAGCGCAACAGCCACATAACACGTCATCCTTCTGCCTTTAGCAAATCCGAAGCCGGCGATAACAAGCGGACCATGACATATTGCCGCAACAGGCTTATTCTCCGCAAAAAAGTGCCTTATAATAGGCTCCAATTCAGCGAAGGTTCTTATAAATTCCGGCGCTCTTCCACCCGGAATTATCAAACCATCAAACTCTTCAGGTTTCACATCCTTGAAAGCCAGGTCAACCCAACCGAATCTGTAACCCATCTTCTCGCTATAGGTCTCCCAGCCAGGCTCGAAATCATGCACAACCGTAAACAACGTCTTCTTAGAAGGCGCAGCCACAGCAACATCTATTCCTTCCTCCTTTAGCCTCCAAAAAGGATAGAAAATCTCCTGAGCCTCCACAGCATCCCCAGCTACGATCAAAACCTTTGGCATTATCCCACCTGAAATAATTTATTCGCAGAAAAATTTAAAGGTGTTTCGGCTTTATTTTGAGGTGAGTGCTTAAAACTCCGAATTGGATAAAAAGGGGTTAAAATGAGATTTTTCTAGGCTTATGTGCTTCCACCTCCTCGATGGTAATATTTAACCCGCTATTCGCCATAAGATTCCTGAACTCGGAATATTCGCTTGATGATCCATGCATCATAACAATTTTTTTCGGTAATGCTGCTTTAGCCATTTTTAGGGCTTCTGAAGGGGAAGCCGTTGGAGATGGAGAGCCGATGGGCAATATTGCAAAATCAATTTTTCCAGCAAATTTTCCTAAAGAACGAGTGAAGCCTGAATCTGAAGCGTGAAGTATAGTTAAACCATCCATAGTTACCACGTACATAAGTGGTGACACCGCTGAATGGTTGGCCTCCACAGATTCTATAAATATTCCATTAATCGAAACATTCTCCCCAGGCCTCATTAAAACAAGATTCTTCTCCTCAACTAGAGTTCTTAGGTTTCCATAAGCTCCCTCATTAACAATGATCATGCAGCCGGATTCACGGTACAAATCTAAAGTGGCTTCAGAAGAAAAATGGTCACTATGCTCATGAGTGATTAAGACCGCATCTATTTTTCCCAGAGATTTAGCGGCATCCCTTGAAATCTTTGAGGAAGGATCAATAATTACGACATGCCCACTTGTTTTAAGCACAAACGCTGAATCGCCGAGAAAAAGAACGCCAATTTCCCTTTCACCCACCTGCATTTCATTAATGGCGCTGAAGGGCAGCATAGAATCACGTTGAGAAAGGAGAAAGAATGCGAGCATTGCGGCGGCAATAATTGCGGCTGCGATTATGAATGAAAAGACGGCAATCTTCCTCACAACAACATCACCCCTCATACTGAAAAACGGGGACATAATATTTAAGCATGATGAGAAACATTTTCCCTCCACGCTTTTGTAAAGCATATATTAAATCTTAGTGCTTCCAAATAATTAAAAAATGTTTTATGCGCAATAAATTATAGAAATGATTTGAGGGAGAGAGAAATGGAAACTTCCGAAAGTAAGAAACCCATTTTTTTAGATCCCAACCAGCCGATTGATAAAAGAGTTGATGATCTTCTGAGCAGAATGACCCTTGAGGAAAAAATCGGGCAGATGTGCCAATACAGCGGCATTACAAAAGAGTATGAAGGAATGATCAGAGAGGGAAGAATAGGATCCCTTTTAAATGTTTTCGGCGCTGAGGAAACGAATAGAGTTCAGAAGATAGCAGTTGAAGGATCAAGGCTCGGCATACCGTTAATATTCGGCTTAGATGTATTGCACGGCTATAAAACAATCTTCCCAATACCCCTAGGATTAGCAAGCACATGGGATCCGGAAGCTGTAAGAAGGGCAGCCTCAATAGCGGCAGCCGAAGCCCGCGCTGATGGAGTACATTGGACATTCGCGCCCATGGTTGACATTGCAAGAGACCCACGATGGGGCAGGGTTACTGAGGGAGCAGGTGAAGACCCCTACTTGGGGTCTGTTATGGCAAGAGCTCTTGTGGAAGGCTACCAAGGAGTCGACCTATCCAACCCAGCCGCCCTAGTTGCCTGTCCGAAACATTACGTGGCTTATGGCGGGGCGGAAGGTGGAAGAGACTATAACACAGTTGATATATCTGAGCGGACGCTTAGAGAAATCTATCTTCCGCCGTTTAAGGCAGCCGTTGAGGCTGGCGCTGGAACAATAATGAGCGCATTCAACGACTTAAATGGTATACCTGCATCAGCCAATCCCTATACGCTTAAAACTATCCTTCGAGATGAATGGGGCTTCAAGGGTTTCGTTGTAAGCGACTGGAACGCCATAGGGGAACTTATCAATCATGGGATAGCGGAGAACATTTTTGAAGCTGCTGAAAAATCCCTCAAAGCTGGCGTAGACATGGATATGCAAGGCGATGTATACCGCCAGTCTCTTCTAAAACTGATCGAAGAGGGCAGAATCTCAGAGGAGAGAATAAACGATGCTGTAAAACGCATACTTAAAATAAAATTTAAACTAGGCTTATTTGAGCATCCATATGTTCACCCTGAATATGCGAAAAAAGTAATAAAGTGTAGGGAGCACCTTGAAATGGCTCTTGAAATAGCCAGAAAATCAATTGTTCTACTTAAAAATGAAGGTAACCTTCTGCCCATAAGCAAGGACATAGAGTCAATTGCGGTTATAGGTCCGCTGGCGGATGATCGTGAAGCACCGCTTGGATCATGGTCATGCCTTGGCGACCCAAGAGACGTCGTTACAGTTCTTGAGGGAATTAAAAGCAAGGTTTCACCAAAAACTAAAGTTCTTTATGCTAAAGGCTGCGAGGTTAAAGGCTCATCAACTGAAGGGTTTAAGGAGGCGGTAAGAATTGCCAAGGAATGTAAAGTGGCCATAGTTGTTGTTGGTGAAGAGAGAGACATGAGTGGTGAAGCAGCGTGCAGAGCATTCCTAGACCTTCCAGGAGTTCAAGAAGATTTAGTGAAGGCAATATACGAGGCCGGCGTTCAAGTTATCGAAGTCCTAATGAACGGCAGACCCTTATCAATTCAATGGTCGGCGGAGCATATACCCGCAATTATAGAGGCATGGTTCCCCGGGATTCAAGCGGGCTACGCCATAGCAGATGTGATATTCGGCGATTATAACCCCGGCGGAAAACTTCCAATAACATTTCCACGCACAGTTGGTCAGGTGCCAATATATTATAATCATAAAAACACTGGGCGTCCGCCCTCACAAGTAAATAGGTGGACATCTAAGTACTTGGATATTCCATATACGCCTCTATTCCCCTTTGGGCATGGATTGAGCTTTACAAAATTTGAATACAGCGGCTTAGAAATAACGCCAAATGAAGTTGATGAAAAGGATGTTTTAACTATAAGGTTTAAGGTTAAGAATGCGGGCACATATGGAGGAGATGAAGTTGCGCAATTATATATAAATGATGTTGTTGCAAGCGTAACCAGACCCGTTAAGGAGCTTAAGGGATTCAAAAGGATAACCTTAGAGCCCGGTGAAGAAAAAGCGGTTGAGTTCACGCTAACACTTGAGCAGCTTTCATTACTAAATCAACACATGAAACGCGTTGTTGAGCCGGGAATATTCAAAATCATGGTCGGATCATCCTCGGAAGATATACGGCTAACGGGAAATTTTGTGGTGAAAAGATACATTGAATTCTCTTAAAAAATGGGTTAGCGGAAATTAGGAAAACAGTTAAATCTTTTTATTAACACTATTCTTGTGAATAAAACGCTGAGGTATGAAGCATGGTGATTAAAGCCTACGTGCTCTTCAAAGTGAATTCTGGAACCGAAAAAGATGTCTGCAGAAAAATCGTTGAGTTAGATAATGTTTTAGACGCAAGCATCATCTACGGTGAATACGATATAATTGCAAGGGTTACTGTGCAAGAACTCAGCCAACTAAATGAGTTCCTAGATAATGTCAGGGGCAACCCAAGCGTAATACTAACATCAACAATGATAGTTGCACAGGAGTATAAAGGTAGGAATAAGCGGGAAAACGTGAACACTGGGTTAAGAACCAGATGAATTAAGCCGCATATCTTAACTATCGCCATCAGTGACCTGCAAAGTATCTTTATAAATCTGAGAGCAGCAGACCTGTGAAAAGCGTATACTTAAGCCTAATTTTTCAGCTCTACGTATAGCTTCGGGGCTTGGAAAAGCTATCGCATTAATTCCAGCCTCAACGGCCAGCAAATCCGTTATAGATCTATGCTTACCTTTCGGCCTTGCACAGCCAAGCGCTATAGGCACATGAGGCATCATTAAACGCGCTTGAACCAGAATCTCAATAACTGATTCAGGCGACGGTGGCTTAATAAGCTCCATTGCTGTACCTTTAATTGGAAAGAAAATTATCAGTATCAGGGCTGATGGATTATACCTTGAGATGAGTTCTAAAGCCCTAATTTCACCCTTTATTATACCGTAATGAAGCCCGATGAGTACGTGAGGTGTAAAGGGTATCCCCGACTTCTTCAAGGCATCTAAAGATTTAGCATAATGGTCTAATGATGCATTAAGGTGGTATATCTCCCTAATAGTTTCTTCCGAGCCTATTATGTCAATCGATACGGCGTCAACGCCGGCATCCCTAAGTCTCTCAGCATCCTCTAAACTGATCAGCCCGCTGTGAACAACAATTGTGAGCCCAAGCTTTTTCTTAATCTCACTTATAACATCCGCAAATCTAGCTATCGGCACGGAGCCATCAGGCAGGCACCCGCCGCTTATTAAGCAGCCCACCGCACCAACCCTCTTAATCTCACTACAAACCTCTAAGAGTCTGCGTGGAGTCTGCGCCTGAATCATTGTTTCAAGAATTTTACCGCCGCAATGGCTACAGTTTAAAACGCAGTATGTACCCGTGACCGATATCGATGGAAAACTTGTCAGTGATGACTTGAAATATTCATTATTATAGTAGACGAAACTGGGCGCATAAAAATGAATTCGCCTACCAAACCTTTCCCAGCTTATTTCACGCGCTAGACGAATCTTATCCTTCATTTCATCAGGAAACGATTCCAATATTTCCAATGCCTATCCCCGATAGATCAAGATTTACTAAGATTAGGTTTTATTCATATGTTTTTGCAAAGTTTTGTTTGCGAAAATATCTTACGATGGCTGATTAAGTTAAATAATTTAAGCCAGATAGTATGTTCCTCCCTCTTTTTCCACATTAATCACGTAAATCGTAGTAAAAGAAGGAAAATTACCAAAAATGTGAAATTTCTAATCTGCAAATTTTCATTTTTCTAGAAAGTTTCTATCGCCAGCCAATAGTATTCTATGATCCATGATCCAAGATGTCTTTATGAATCTTCTCCTCATGGCTTGCCAGTTTAAAGAATAGCCAAGAATGGTGAATGAACAGCAAAATTTAAGTTATAAGAGGGCTAAAAGGTTACCCAAACATGTTAGTAGGCGAAATATGGTTGTGGAGAATCAGCAATAATGGGTATTTTGAGGCCCCAGGAATTGCTGTAATAGTCTTTCAGAATTTTTATCCAGAGGGGAAGCAGGGAGGTGTAGAAATAATTCAACATGGCGAGAGAGTGGCAACTAATGGAGATTTAAGGCTTGAACCAGCCCCTGGGCAGTGGGCTGAACTGCCTAAATTTATAGGGCGAGAGGTCAACCCGGAGGAAAGAGCAATCAGGGTTTTAATGTCCTATCAGAAGAATGACATAAATTATGCGATCAATGTCAACGTTGAAGGTGACTCAATCATCGTTACTGTTGATTTAGATAAGCCTTTAGAAGAAAGATTACATGGGAAATTGGGGCTGAATCTGGAAATCTTCCCAACCGCATACTTTGGGAAGACATATCATTTAGGAGAAAAATTTGGAATTTTTCCAAGGCAGGCGAACGGACCCATCATTAAAGATTCAGAAGGCGAGTTGAAGCCGGCTCCGCTTGCATCTGGAAAGAAACTGGTTATAGCCCCAGAAGATCCATTACGTAAAATCATCATCGAGCGTCTAGATGGTGGAGAAATACTTCTTATAGATGGAAGGAACACAGCTCAGAACGGTTGGTTCGTTGTCAGATCTTTGTTGCCGTTAGGCAAGGCTCATGAAGTCGTTAAGTGGAAGATAACAATTAACAGCGTTCTGGAGTGGAGGCGTAAGCCCGTTATTGGAATATCTCAAGTTGGCTATTATCCACGCCAGGTAAAGAAGGCCGTAATAGAGATTGACCCTAGGGTGGAGGGGATTGAAGAGGCTACGCTACTCAAAATAGATCCGGAGAAGGGTATGGTTAAGGTTCATTCCTCCCGCCCGAAGAAGTGGGGGAGATTTCTATATTATACCTACGCCATTTTCGATTTTACACATGTATGCGAACCAGGCATGTACATCATCCGCTACGGCTCTGAGGAAACTCCGCCGTTTCCCATATCGCCCAACATCTACAAGGAAACTTGGCGGCTAACCCTCGAAACTTATTTCCCCGTTCAGATGTGTCATGTAAGAGTTAAGGATTGCTACCGCATATGGCATGGAGCCTGCCACTTAGATGATGCCCTTCAAGCCCCGCCAGGGCACATACATTTTGATGGCTACATTCAAGGTTCGGAGACAGAGACGCCTTACTCAGCTGACCAGCATGTGCCCTACTTAGATAGAGGCGGGTGGCATGATGCAGGAGACTATGATTTAGCAACCGGATCTCAGGCCCAAACAACTTTCCTATTGGCTTTGGCATATGAGGAGTTTAATGTAAATACTGATCAAACAACTGTGAAGAAGGATGAACGTTTAGTCATTCTTCATGAACCTGACGGCGTACCTGATATTGTGCAGCAAATAGCCCATGGGGTTGAGTATTTAATCTCGGGTTACCGTGCTGCGGGACATAGTTTCTCCGGCGTAATTGAGAGGAGCCTAGAGCAATATGTGCATCTTGGGGACGCTGCGACAATAACAGATAACAGAATATATGATCCTTCGCTTGCTCCCGATCAGATTTCAGATGAAAGATCGGGGCGTTTAGATGATAGATGGGTATTCACAAGTCGGGATACATCGCTTGAGTATAAAGTCGCAGCGACTCTTGCTGCTGCCAGCAGAGCTTTACGTGGATATGAAGATGAACTATCGCTTGAGTCGCTGGAAACAGCTATTAAAATATGGGATTATGAGCAAACACATCCTGCGGCTAGGCAGCCAAGCGCCTATGTGCTGAAAGAGCCGGAGATCCAAGAAATTTTGGCGGCGGTTGAGCTGCTTATAACTAAGCGTGAAGAACGCTTCCGCCAACATATAATTAAAATGCTGCCAGTGATAAAGGAGAAAATTCATTGGGTTGGCTGGGCTGTTGCACGGGCGCTTCCCTATATAGAAGATGAAGACTTCAAGAGATCCTTTAAGGAGAAGATTGCGGAATATCAAAACGAGGTTTCGCGTCATCTTTCTGAAAACC
>JAGTRG010000041.1 GCA_018396435.1 Candidatus Bathyarchaeota archaeon | reverse complement strand
AAGCCTGAAGAGGTACTGAACCCGGTCAAATATCGGCAGGGCAGACCACTTCTCGTATGCCTCACGAGCCGACCGGACGAAGCCATCCAAACCCTTAGTCGAGAGGGGGACCTCAGCTATCACCTTACCCATGCCGGGATCATAGCAGGGCGCATACTCCTCCGAGTCGGCCTCGACATACCTGTTCTCAAAGAAGTTGGGCAGACAACCATAATATCCAGAAAAGCTTTTCATTTCTCTCATTTCACTTACACTTACTTATGAATATTTTTACTTAAATTTTGCGTTTATAAAGAATTTTGTACCCTTTACATTCAATAATTAACAGTAAATTTAATAAAGAGCTTCGTAAAGAGTTCTTTGGAAATAACTTGATTCCCGCAGGTAAAAAGTTCGAGTTGATACTATTCTTGGTGCTTCTGGGGCTGCTATATGTAGCAATTGAGCTATCCCGTCGTGGTATAAAGGTACCTAAAATCCGAGAGTTGGCAGCATTACAGGCCATTCCGGAGGTTGTTGGTAGAGCTGCTGAGCTGAATAGACCTGTCCACATCTCCACAGGGATTGGAGGATTAAGCGATGAGTGGGCACCGATGACAATAGCTGGAATGGCGATATTAAGAAATGTGGTTGAGTATTGTGGAAAGTTGGGGGTTCCTGTAAAGTACTTCTGTATTAGAGCGCATATGCTTCCTGCCATGCAAGACCTAGTTAGGAGTGGATATGTGAAGGGGGGTAGACCAGAGATATATTCCGAAGATATGGTCGAGTTTATTGGTGATGGACAGCAGAGAGCATTAATGGCGGCTATGATGGGATATATCACCAGGGAAAAGCCCGCCGCAAACATCCTTCTAGGAGCCACCTTCTATGAGACCTACATCTCTCTTGGATGCGGTGCTGTTCAGGGATGTCTCCAGATAGCCGGAACTCCGAGGCTCTATTATCAAGGAATCTTGGTTGCGTTAGCTGATTATCCCCTGATAGGGCAGGAGCTGTACGCTGCAGCTGCTAAGGTTACAGGAAATCCGCCTGATTTAGGTAGCATAGCTGGACAGGACTATAACACAGTAGTCTGTCTTATTTTGATAGTGATATCTACAATTCTAGCGACTATCGGATCTGCATTATGGAATATGTTGCTGAAATGGTAAAGCCGAGGTGAGTTTTATGTTGTCGTTGAGGAGACGTGAGATATGCATTCTCCTATACATAATTCCCGCAGCTATAATACTAATCAACCACTTTACAGGAGAACTCTCCGCTGCAACATCAGAGGTTTTATTATGGGCATCTACATTGGCCACCTTCGCTATATTATTAGGGGTAATCAACCTGTTTCAACATCATATAACAATCTTAGCGAGGAGAAGAAGGGAATGGCCTTACAGTACAATCCTGTTAGCAAGCTTTATAGTAACATTTGCTTTTAACTACATTTATCCTACAGGATATGACTTTGTAATAAATCGTCTTCTAGCCTCCTTACAGATGGCTCTTCTGGCCTATGTCGGCTTCTACTCATATACTTTGTTCTTTAGAGCATCTGGGACAAAGAACCCCTATGTACTTATCCTCCTAATATCCATATTACTAGGATTGTTCTACAATCTACCAATGAGGGATGTAATTTGGACTGGTTGGGGACCGCTCGGAAAATGGGTTAACGATGTACCCAATACTGGTGGGATGAATGCTTTGGTGATTGGAGTAGGTATCGGAACTATCGCACTTTTCATCAGAACAATTTTAGGCTATGAGGAATCTTATCTAGGGGGGTAGGAGGAAAAGAAGTGTCATTCAGAAAGTGGATCTCTGAAAGAATAAACCAAGATAGAACAATTTTTCTCATATACTTACTGTTGATAGCTATTCCCATGTTAAGGCCTATTGGTCTACCCCTACCAATTGAGGAGCCGACGAGAAAAGCATATGAACTACTCGAAAAGGTTCCAAAGGGAGGCGTAATCGTTCTAGTCTCAGATGAAGGATTCCCCAGCTGGGCCGAACTCGGCCCAGGGGAGATCGCGGTATATCGCCATGCCTTTAGGAAGGTTAGACAGGATGGATGTAAGGTGATTATGCTCACTTGCTATGAGATAGCTGGTATGATTCTAGGCGAGAGAGCACTCAGCTATGTCGATCTAACAGGTTTAAAATATGGGGAGGATTGGGTTCAATTAGGCTATATACCAGGATACGAGGCGGTTCTTGCAGCGATGATGACAGATCTCAAGAGCATAGCCCCGGTGGACAAGTTCGGAACTCCAACAAAGGATATTCCAATGCTGAAAAATATAAATAGCATAGATGATTACGACTTCCTCTACGCATGTACATACACTGCTATGGATGTATATATACGGCAGTGGGGCGAGAAGGCCCTAGCGAAGGGGGTTCCGATAGTAATCAACATGCTCTCAGGAACCGTCCCCCTTGCTATGCCCTATTACAGGGCTGGAACACTGACTGCTTACTTAAATAGCGTTGTTGCAGGCGCCGGATATGAGTTATTAATCGGTCAACCTGGGATGGGAGCGGCTCTAATGGATGCCCAGTCGACCGCACACATATTAGCAATAGCTTTGATCATCTTCGTGCAAGGATTATTTATTTTAAGATTGATGGGAGGCAGGAGGTAGAATAATTATGTCCTTTGATTGGGGAACCGCCGCTGAGATGGCTCTCGTTCTTATGGCATGGAGCTTACTTTACAGGGATAATGTCTTCTATAGAGTCGCTGAAAATTTGACAATTGGTTGGTTCATGGCAATGTCCCTCGTAATAGGATTAGACCTTTTAAGGACACGTGTTTACAATCCTCTATTCATTGAAGGCAGATGGTTAAGTCCATTAATAATAGTGACGATCCTAGGTCTCTTCTACTTATTACGTCTATATAGGGAGACGCGATGGCTTGCCAGATGGCCTATATCATTGATGGCCGGAGTGGCGTCGGCGGTAGCTGTGAAAGGAGTGATCTACGCCCAGATAATAAGATTGGTGACTATGAAAAGCTGGGCGGTAGGTGGTCTAGAAACTATAAATAACATTATTATCGCAGTGTTTACATTTACAGGCCTGTGTTACTTTATCTTCACTAAGGAGCACAGGGGAGTACTCGGCTATCTAGCTGGGTTTGGACGTTATGCCCTGATGATCTGTTTTGGGTGGACAGCGGGCACCTACCTTATGTCTCTTATATCTATGAGCGTGGGACACATGCAAACATTAATGCAAGTTCCCGGAATATATGTATCAGCGGTAGCAATGATAATATTGATTATAGGCATCATATATGACATAAAGGTAAAACCCAAAATATAAAAACAAAGCTCCCATTTTTTCTATGAAAAGAGGTAAGTTATCTCTCTATTTTAGAAGATCTAATATCGTCAGAACAAGGATTTTAGCACAGTCTACAACTTTCCTGATCTCCACATATTCATCGATTTCGTGAGACTTCTCCCATCCAGGCCCCCAAGTTATCGCAGGTATATTAAAATCGTTTATGAAGTTCCTCTGGTCCGTGGACCCCAATGTACCAGCAGGCTCTGGATAAACGCCTGTGATCTCCTTAGTGTTCTTTCTAACAACCTCTGCTATCTCATGATTCACAGGAATCTCAGCAGACTCATATAGCATCACTCTCTTCCACTCACATTTAAACTCTGGGTCTTCACCGCTAATCTTTCGGATGATTTCCTCGATCTCCTTGTCAACTTGCTCAATTTTCTCACCAGGTATTATTCTTCTGTCTATAGCCAGCCAACAAGATTCTGGGATCACATTCTCCTTTGTACCTGCTCTAATCATGGTAACTGTGCAGATATTTTTCCCACATAATGGATGAATTCTTTTTCCTATCTCATCATTATATTCCCGTATAGCTGAGATGAGCTTCAAGGCCTTGTATATCGCATTGATGCCCAGTTCAGGTCTACTTGCGTGGGTTGGCTTCCCTTTTATGTTGATGTGATACCATGCTAAACCCTTCTCAGCCGTCATAACCTTCAGATCTGTTGGCTCAAGGACGATGCCCCAGTCGCCGACAAATCCTTCCTCTAATAGAGACTTCGTACCAGCTTCGCCAGTTTCCTCACCCATTGCGAACTGGAGTACAAGGTCTCCCCTAAGTTTAACCCCACTCTCCTTGATGACCTTGGCTGCTATCATAGCTGCTGCAATCCCACCTTTCATGTCACAGGCTCCCCTTCCATAGATTCTCCCCTCCTTTAGGACCCCTTCGTAGGGGGGAACACTCCAATTCCTTAGGTCCCCTTCAGGAACAACATCGATGTGGCCATTCAAGACGAGTCGGGGTTTCCCTTCACTTCCCCTATAGACGACGCAAACCGAAGGCCTGTTCGGCTCAGGTTTATAAACATATTTAGGCTCAAATCCCCAATGTTTCATCTTCTCATAGATATATTCAGCAACCACCTTCTCATTCCCAGGAGGGTTTTGACTAGGCCTACGGATTAGCTCCTGCAGAATCTCAACAACCTCTTCCTCTTTAACTAAATCCATAATATGAGACTTTGATAACATTCTATACACTAAAATTCTTTAAAGATAATAAATGTTTCTCTTGACTCACGAAGGGAGCCATGTGAGGATAGCTCTATGAACCGGGGACTAGGAGGCAATACGAAAGGAAGTTAATGACCCCTTTTGACTTGGTAATAGCTCAACGAATTTATTCGTTTACACCTGATGAATATTAAAAAGATAAACTCGATTCATAATACAAGAAAAATTAACTAATGATTCATTTAGTACTATCGAAATGATACATCTATAAATTAGACTTAAAGAAAAATTTTTCCCATTTATTATACTGCACTGAGGACATTATCTCTCGAAATTGTTGACTAAGTTCAATGATCAAAGGTTCTGATAAGTAATTCGTTTCATATCCTAACTGAGAATGTATGGGCAACCCTTCTGCTAGTCCCTTAAAGACATTATAAAAATCAATGAATTTTCTAGTTTTTAATGATATACCATATTTTTTGGGTGACAAAAATCGGGGAGAAGCTGGCTCTAACTCAATGGGATTACAACTTATAGATACGACTGGATACTCTTCAACTATTCTCTTTGCTAGCTTGATTGTCTCCTCAAAATGGGAGACAGTCTCCCAAGATAGGCCAGATGTAAAATATAGTTGAATTGGTATCATTTCTCTTTTTATATTTTCAAGCCAACGTAATAACTCACTATTGCTGTAATAAAAGCCCTTATTAAGTTTGCGTATGTATTCCGAACCCGACTCAGGAGAAAGAGTAAGAGTTGAATAAAGAGGATTAAAGGTGCGATTAAAATCTCTCAAGAAATTCCTATCAGATAACGACCATAATAAAAATTGAGAACTTATGTCTATTTTTTCTCTCCGAATCATATCAAACAAATCATGGTAATAATCTCGTTTCTCTGGAAAAGGATCGAAGTCCATATAGACACATGAAATCTTCATCTCCTCAAATCTAGCTAGCTCTTCTAAAACTCTCTCCTTAGCTCGAAAGACCGGTTCCCTCCGTCCGGTGAGGAGTTGGAAGGCATCCTTGCCACCACCGCAATATGAGCAATTCACTGAACATCCACGACCTAGGCACAACCATCCTTGAGTTTTGAGCTTAGCTTTATCCTTGAATGGATCAAGATCACCAAATTGAGAGATATTTCTACGATATTCATCAAAATTTGAGAGAAGATGAAGATTTGAGAAATTAAGCCTATTTAAATCAGATGAATTTGCAACATATCTATATTTGCTTCTTTTAAGGGATTCCCCGCTACGGTATACAAGGTTTGGCACTTCTCTAAAATCTTCTCCATCTTTACACTTTAGCAATTTAAGTAGGGGAAGTTCAGCATCTCCGCATATAACAGCATCAACACTCATAAAGTTAGATAAAATCTCTTCAGCAAAATAAGAGGCAGTAAATCCTCCGAAAACTACAAAAGCATTTGATAATCGCTTTACTAAACTTGAAATGTGAATTGCATCATATGAATGAACATACCAATGCAAATCAATTCCAACTATTAAGGGATCATACTTTTTAATTAAATCCTCTAAATTGAAATTTCGATTATAAATTTGTTCAATTCCGGTATGAATTATCATTGTTTCATATCCCTCTCTAATTAACAAATCCGCTAAAGCAACAGTACCCACTGGAATAATTGTATATGTTACAATATTGTTTATTTTGGGCGAAATATTTTTGATATGTGTTGAGGGATGAATAAAAAGAAAATCGTATTTTTTCATTACTCCAACACTTTCCTTTTTAATAATTTTATCGTATGCACTTTACTGAATCCACAAAACTTCAGAATATTATACATAAAATCCTGTTTATTGTGTATAAAACCAAATTGACATTTTTTAATTCCCCTTTTTTTCATCATATTTATAGTGTGATACATTAGGGCAATAACTAACTCATCTCTTTCTTCATCTATCGCCCAATTTATAATTTTACCACATTTAAAGGGAAAATCTTTAAAGTTGTGATAATGTAAATAAGGAATTGGAGAACAACGCTTTCTGAATAATTCAAATAAATTTGGAACCCATTGTACAAATCCATTAATTGATGAATTCATTGAGGTTTTATTTTTTTTATTTAAAATGAACATCGATTTATTAAAGGGAGGTAATAACCTATGAGATACTATCAAATCTTTGGTTGATAGAGAAAAAGCTTTTATAAAGGAATTATTTATTTTATCTTTTATCTTTATAAAATCACTTTGATTTATAATTTTAGCTTTATATTTCTTAGCATCACTTATCTTATCCTTTAAATTTTTCTCAATTCCTTCTAAACACTGTTCATAACAAAATAAGGAGTTCACTTCATTAAATCCGTACCTCTGAAAAAATTTGAGATCATCAGCTTGAAACCGATCTCTGTTCAAATAATATGATAAATGCGAAAGAGATGTTGGATATGCAATACAAGATGTGAAATTCTCATGAATTTCCAATTCAATCTGATTGCAGTTCATCTTATTTGCAAACCCTTCAATTTGCATAATAAAAAAATCCATGGTATCCTTCATATTCGACCTATCGAACCAAAATGGATGTGTTAAATAAAAAATAAGATCATCTTCATCGTTAACATAAAAGAAACTAAAGCAAAACATCTGATCAACTAAAATTTTTCCCTGGAACTTCGAGATAGTTATTGGGAAAAATCTTTGAATACTTCTATTTTTATTATTTATAATATCTGAAATCATTCCAAGAGGAAATGACATAAAATCAGGTCCGGTATAGATAAATGGAGCCTCATTAAATAGTGCAGTAGGTAATCTACTTTCAATTTTGAACCCGTTTTCCCTAATATTAAAGGTCAAAGTTTATCCTCCTTAAGCAAGTTTTCTTAAAAATTTTAAACTATTCTTCTATTATTTCAACGTTTGCTCTAGGAACGATAACCCTTTGATTATTGTCAAGCTCTATCTCCACAACTCTTACATAAGATTCCGTTTTACTCTTTCTAAGTTCTGGAGGTAAGCTCACTACCTTCGCCAGTTTTCCAAAGTAGGGTGATCTGATAACTCTAACGGTTGTTCCTGGCTTCATGCCAGCTTCAAGTTTTTCCTGTTCATTATAATTTGCTGTTATTCGGGAGTGAGGAATTATAATCTCGGGCCTGATAACTCCAGCTCTTATGTGAGTCTCCCCATTTACATGCGCTAGTTCTCCCTCAAATTTCTTTAAAAGATTGAAAGTTCGATAAGACATATCCATTTTTCCAAAACCTTCAGTTATTATCAGCGTTAATCCAATATCTTCATAACCCGTTATCGCAACTCCAATGTCATATCCAAGCAAGCTTCTAAGATCAGAATTCCTTATTCCTCCTGTCACTATACCTTTAACTCCAATCTCAATAGCCTTTTTTAAAGCCTCTCCAGTTACAAGAGCCCCGCCAACAACAATTTTTCCTTTATAATTCCTTATTATATGTTCTTCAGTTAATATATCCTTTGGAGAATCCACAGCAACAACTATTTCTCCGTGGTTTTCCCCTCCAACACCAAAGATTCCTTGAATAAAGGCAGCATTCGTTTCAATTATAGCACCCTCATTGTGTAATATACGAATTACTTTACCTGGAATATAAGCATCGACTGCAATATCTTTCGGAGTTTCCCTAATAATTATTTGCCCACTTGCAGTAGATAAACTCTCAATATATCCATCGACTGGTGACGTCACAATATTTTTTATCAACCCGAAGAATCCTGTAAATTTGGCTATTATTTCATCCTTTTTTACAGCATCTCCAACTTTCTTTATCATATACCTAGGCACCTCGTCAGGCTCACATTTCAACATATATGATGCCTTAACTGTATATGGGTCTCCTGGTATTTTACTTTTGGCTATTATATCATTATAATCTACAATATCTCCAATATTTACTATAACTTCACCTTTTATAGGCAAGCGTCTAACTTTCCTGACTATTACTGATTCTTTAATCTGTAGCCCTGGAGTATAGGCATGAGTTATAACACTCTTTTCAATATCATATTTATTCATGATCATGAGCTTTATCCTCCTCATAGGCCTCTTCTGGATAGAGATCTAGAGATTTAAACCAAGTTTTTATTTTTTCCCGCCGCTTCTCTGCATCTTCAGGTAGTCTTAGGGGTCTTCCTCTTAGATCTAGGATCACACCTACAACGCCACCCATAACCGTAGTTTCCAATTCACGTCTGCCTTCCATATCTATGCTTAAACCCCTCTGGGTCCTTATTATCGCTCTGGCCTCAACTCCCTCGGGCAGGGGTATCTTGATGATCTCTCCGAATCTTATTTCCTTCTGAAGAACCTCCCCATTCGGTATCTCTAAAGTGATATCCATAGCATCCTGTCCTTCCTCAAGGCTTCCTATAGGGGCTACTACAGTTCCTAGCCTAACTAGGCAATCCTTATCAAATATCTCCCATGCAATATCTGGATATACTGTGGATAGGACTCCTAGGTGTGGCATCATAAAGACACTATCCTGGAACACCCGAGTTACACCCTCTGGTTGGAACGCATCGGTTAATATTAAAAGAGATTGTACTCTTCTTGGCGCATGGGATAAAAGCCCCCCTGTTCCAGCTATAATTCCAATATCAATCATTTTAATATAAGTTTCTTCAAGCTCTTTGCCAAGCCTTTCAAATCTTTCCGAGATAGTTTTTGCTACTGCAACGCCTTTTAATCTTGTAGCTATAGTCTTGTGATGTTCTAATGCAAGCCTTAAGGCTTCCCTAGCCACTGCATGCTCAAGCAATAGATCCTCAAGAGTATCAGGTATTGTTGTAGGTCTTATCATCTTATTTCTCAATCTATTTTCAATATCTTCTTTATCAACTTCAAATGGAAGCCACCTAATAATATTATCGATTCCTGCTTCCTTAAGCACATTACATATGCTGTAACTCATTCCTAGGTTAGCGCTCACACTCCTAACAAATCTCCCATCCACTATGGAGTAGACATTGGTCGTTGCGCCGCCTAGACCCACGCCCAGAACATTACTTTGGAATCTACTCGCTATGAGCTGCATGGCTAGGCCCTCTCCCGCAGGGGTAGGCATAATCGGCACATCGGTCCACTTCATGAGCTTCGTGTAGCCTGGAGCATGGCTCATCACATGCTCCATGAAGAGTTCATGGATGGCCCTTCTAGCCGGCTCAGAGTTCTCCACCTCGAGGACAGGCCTGAGATTATCTACTATCGTTAACGCAAATTTATCGCTAAAAAGTTCCTTAATATGAGACCTCAGATCCCTGTTTCCTGCATATACCAGAGGAAGAGAGTAACCCTCTCCGAGCCTAGGAGTTGGATCAGCAGCTTTCAGGAGTTCGGCTAATTCGAGAACGAGACCAGTAGCTCCACCATCAGCACCTCCCGCCATTAACACCATATCGGGCCTCATGCTTCGAATTCTTTTAATCTTCTCGTAATCTGCACGGCCATCATCTAGAGCTACAATATCCATAACTATAGCGCCAGCTCCTAAGGCCGCTCTATTAGCGCTTTCAGCCGTTATCTCTTTGATCAACCCTAAACATAACATCTGGAGACCGCCTCCAGCGCTACTAGTTGTACAGTAGAAGTCTACCCCCTTCCCTTCATTAAAAGGAACAATAATGCCCTCATGCTCATGATTTAATATGGTAAGACCTGTTAATTCTTCTACCTCGCGTATAGCATTACATACTCCCATTGTAACATCTTCATATGGAGCCTCCACAGTAGTCGGAGCTTCTCCACTAATTACATATCTCCACCCAGTTTCTGTCCTCTTAAAAAGTCTAGCTTTAGTAGTAGTACTTCCAACATCAGTTACCAATATAAATTTCATATTGTTGGGGGATTTCTTTGAAATCAATTTTTATCACGACAGTATAAAATATCGCAAAATAAAAATTTTGGCTCATATTAAGCTGAAGATCCGTCTTTCCGACCAATATTTGTGTAATAGGCAGTTTGGGATTAACTGAAAAGTAAACCTCGCCCAAAGTGGGAGAGTAGAGCCATTTACCGTATCCTTAATTTAAGTGAATTTTAGAACTCCGATTCTATTAAGCTAAACCATCCGGGATCATTCTTTGAGAGCCTTCTATAAGTTTAGGCTTAAACATTAGTAATCTTCTTGATAAAGCCCAGAAAACGCCACCTCATATCCAAAAGCCAGAAAACATAACCACAAAATTTGTAGTTAAGAGCATTTTTATATTTTTAATTATACTTCAAGGTTGGATCATCTAAAGGGGCGGGATCATGAGCAATGGACTTCTCTCTCTCATCTCTGTGAGTGGGGATGCATACACCCGTGGGGTGAGGCACGGCTCCCAAGCGAAGGGGCTCATCCAGGAGAACATATCATACTATTTACATCTGTGGAAGGTCTACTCAAAAATGGATAGAGGCCTTGTTTTAGATCAGGCTAGGAGGTTCATACCGGCGATCGAGGGCTATGACAGCGAGATCATGGAGGAGATCCGTGGGATAGCCGATGGGGCTGGGGTCTCCTTGGAGGAGGTGGTCGCCCTGAACAGCAGATATGAATTCATCTGGTCCAAGATGGCCGTCGAGCACGGTAGGGCCGGAGGGTGTACATCCATCGCCGTGGCCCCGGATGCCACCTCGAATGGGCATACATTGATCGGGCAGAACTGGGACTATAAACCCCAACTATCCGGACGCTGCATAATTCTGGATATAGCGCAGGATGGAGGGCCGAATATAGTCACACATGTCGAGGCTGGAACGGTTGCGAAGATGGGCTTAAACTCCGAGGGCATAGGCCTATGCATCAACGCCCTCGTCTCGGATAGAGACAGGTTCGCTCCTAAAACACCCATCTTGGCCATATGCCGTGGGATCCTGAACTCGAGGAGTTTG